>JAEYUK010000202.1 GCA_023432655.1 Pseudomonadota bacterium
GAAGAAGGACAAGATATCACCGGTACTGATCAGGAAGGAAGTCTTCAGCATATGGATTCCCGACTTTATCTGCCGGGTCTTTGGTATCACCATTCATTTTACCATCAGTTTGCCTACGAAAGACAAAGAGATGATCTCTACCAATACTCAAGCCTTGTTGCTTACCCGAGAGGAACAAGAAGTGTGTTCCTGCAGGAATTATCAAAATATTCAGCAAACTATCTATTACCGCTTTTTTATCCTGACTATAATTTGTCTCGGTATGTGTATTTTAAAAGGGTAGCTTTAAATCTCTTCTATGATGAGTTGAACGGACGATTAAGTGGTCTTTCCTATCATGCCGCCTCCTACGGTTGGGAGACAATTTTTGAGATGCATTTTTTGAGAATTTTTCTTCCCTTTAGCATTGGCGTGAGGGGCAGTTATGTAATTGAAGGATTAGAGGAAAGTAATAACTATGAGCTCTTCCTTACCACGGTATTGGGAACATTTTAATCCTCCTCATAAAGAAATTGAAGAAGAGGTCACGGCAAGATCGGGTAGCTATCAAGGTCTCTCTTCTGAAGCTCTATATACATCAAGAAATGATTTCTTGAGTATTTTCCGTCACCCGCTTATTCAAGGAAAGCTGGTAGATCTTGGGTGCGGTACTGGTGAAGGATGCCTTCTTTATGGAAGTCTCTTTCCTGAGCGTCAAGCAGTAGGGGTGGACTTTGAAAAGGCAAGGCTCTTCTATGGTGAAAAGTTTCGTAAAAAATTCAAAATAACAAATGTCGAATTGTTGCATGCCAATTTACTTACTGACTCAATTCCCGAGGGAGACCTTTATTTTATCTATTTCCCTACCGGACCGGTACTGGATCGGATCTTGTTTGAACTTTATCAGCATCAAAGAAACTTTTACTTAATTGCAATTGAATCTCATGGGGATCTTCTTCCCAGACTGGGCCTGGAAAACTGGCTAAGCCTAAAAGATAAAATCCCTCTGGATCAGGCCAGGCATTATCCTTATGCTTGTCTTTATGAGAGGAATTCTCAATGCCGTGATAGTTCGCTTCTTCCCTTTGAATTAAGTTTTAAGCGTCAGTTTCTTTTAATTAGAGAAAGAAATGAAGTATGGATTGGTGATACCTATGGTCTTGAATGGACCTTAGAAGACCGCTTCGAGCTCTTGACTCCTCCTCGAACCATATATTGGAAAAATGTTATTGCAGTCATCTCAAAGGAGGATTTGTCTGAAGAGGAAGCCTTCGCTACTCAGCTTCGTCAAGAGGGGGAACTTGAATTTCAGACAGTAAATGGTAAGACTCAGGGAATCATCCGTAAAATAATAAAAACCCCCACCTTTCGTCTGGAAATTTCAACCGGGGAACAGGTAGAATGGAATGAGATTTTGACTATAAAAAAAGGTTCTCATCTATGCTACGTCTCTTCTTAGCTCTTCTTTTTGTTAGCTCTTGTTCAATGGGAATCATTAAAAGCGGCGGCGAAAGAAAATACCTCTATGATGTTCACAGCGATTACTCTTCGGAAGACTTAAGAGAACTTTATCCACAAGTCGTGGTGACTTCACTGAGAGAGCCTAAAGTGGGTAAACTCGATGAACTTTTTGGTAAGGGACAAAGGCCACTTAAGAAAGTGGGCATTGTTATTTTTGAATCCATCATACAACCAACCAGAGGAGGACTCGCAGGAAATGATCTGGTCTATCTCTCTGCTGCTGGTAAACAGCTTCTCACTGAAAAACTCCTCAGCATATGGGAAGAAGTTTTCGGAATCGTGGCCCCACAGGTGAACTACGTTTCCCTTAGTTCAATTAAGAAAGCTCCTTCCTTCAGTAAATATGGTCAGGCCGAAAAAGACTACGTGTTAAGTGATCGTGCTGCCCTGGCCCCTGAAGATATATTCTTCTTAGATGCCGGGAAGAAAACAACATCCACCACCTTGGTTAATCCTCGGGACAGTCGTGACATGTCGTTTGTTTTGGTGCCAGCCACTGAGTTAATGAGTGGACCAAAATGGTCGGAACATCAAAAACATTTTTTAAATGATGTCTCTAAGGAATTAAACTTAGACGCCTTGATAATAGTCATGAGCGAATTATCCTGGACCAGTGCCCATACGGATAAGCATAGTGGAGTCACTTTTCCCGAAGAATTGATCGTAAAGATCAAGGCTTCTACTCTTGTTCCCCTTCATCTCTACCGTGAGCGTTTAGAAAAGTTGAAAATGTCAGAAGATCCGAGTGTCACACTTGCTTATAGAACTTATGAAGCGGAGATTAGAAATCCCGTTTTTATCTCGGTACCGACAGAACAAAAGACTTTTGAAACCATTGAGACAGAAATCCTTTCCCCCTTACTTAAGACTTATAAAGATCTTAGTATCATGACCATCATGAAACTTAGTGAAGATCTAAAAAAGACCTGGTGAAATGGAACACTTAGAGTTTAAGCGGAAAGTAAAATTTATCCTTCGTTTCGGGAAGGCCTTGCACGCTAGTGGAGCTCCGGCCCATACGCTGGAAGGAACGATGAGTGATATGTGCCAGAGGATGAATATCCGTGGGACATTTATATCGCAACCTACCGCCATCCTTTCAAGTTTCTCTAATGGTGAAGAAGACATTACCCAGTTTGAAAGAGTTGAGCCGGTCAGCGTGAATCTAGGAAGACTCTCAAAAATCGATCAGGTTTCCCGCGAAGTTATTCTGAATGAAATCTCTTATGAAGAGGGGTATCACAAGCTGGATGAAATCCTCAATGCTCCTGAGCCTTTTGGTAAACGCATACGAGTCCTTTATTATTTGTTTTCGACCTCAGGCTTCATGATCCTCTTCGGCGGCACTTGGGGAGATTTATTTGCAGCGATTATTGTTGGGATTTTAATGGGCCTAATTGCTCTCTTGAGACCAATGGGGGCCATGGCCCAGTTAGTTGAAGCAGTGGTTGCCGTTATTGCGAGTTTTGCGACTTATCTTTTGGCCAAACTCTGGCCCGGACTTAATGTCGGGGTAGTTATTCTTTCAAGCTTAATTATCTTTATGCCTGGTCTTTTTATCACTAATGCCATCGCCGAAATTGCGGCCCAACATTTAGTTTCTGGAACGGCCCGCCTGGTGGGTGGAGTGATGATTCTTTTAAAACTCACGTTTGGAGTCTTTATTGGAAGTAAACTTGCGAGTTGGTTTCACTACGCGCCTCTCGATGTGCACTTTGAGGCCATTCCTTTATGGGTTACC
>JAEYUK010000297.1 GCA_023432655.1 Pseudomonadota bacterium
GGTTATTGGCAGCGAAGGAATTAACTTGTTAAAACACTAGAACTTCAAGAAATAAAATATTCCTGTATTCACGGCAACAGAAAAGCATATTCCGATCCACAAAAGGCGATTACTACTTTTTAAGGAAGTGATCTGATCATTAAGTTTTTTAATGTCCAATTTAAGGGCCATGGAATTTCTTTCTTCGGCCGCTTTGATCTTGGAATCAATCTGAGGCCAAAGTTTATTCTGAACATCCCCAATTTCGCCATTCATCAGGGCCACTCTTGTTTCAAGCTGAGCGAATCTCTCGCTTAGAAGTTTCATCTCATGATGAGCTTCGCTGGAAGCGCTTTGGGTCTGTTTCACCACGTTATGAAGATCGAGGGTGAAATCATTACTTTTCTCCAGGCTGTCCAAGATGAAACCGGCCATTTTGGGAAGGGCCAGAAATCTCGCCAGAATTCCTTTTTTGGTGTAGGCCTTAATCATAGGCTTACTCACAAAGTACGGCGTAACGGTCTCAGTCGGAAGGTAATCCGGCGTGAGAGGGGCTTGAGGAGTAAACTTAAATTGGGTCTGCTGGTCATAATCAAATTGCATATATTAATCATCCGGGGGATTTGAGTTTTTTACAAGGGGATTTCTGGAGACCTTTAAGTTATAATCTTGCCGGCATGAGCGTTAATTTCTCTTTTTTTAGATTCATCTGGAAACTGGTCCTACAAAGACCCTGGCACTATGCCGGGGGCATCCTTTCAGTCATTGTCCTCGATGCTGTAGACATGATCCCCTCTCTCCTCATTAAGGAAGTCACTGATAAGGCCCAAAAATCTCCCAATGATCTTAATATGCTCCATTATGCCGGGGCCCTGGTCGGTTGCTACCTTTTGATCTCCATTCTCCGCCTGGGTTGGCGCTTCCTCCTCATCATTCCTGCCAGAACTATTGAATGCGAATTACGTCAGAAGTCTTTTGATAAAATTCTGACTTCGGATTTTGTTCAGGCTTCGCAGTTAAAAACGGGAGATGTTGTAAGTACCCTATCCCAGGATTTAAACAGCATCCGCATGTTTATGGGACCAGCGATTCTCGTGAGTTTTGATTCACTTGCTTACTTTATCTTCATCCCCACCACTCTTTTTTATATTTTGGGCTGGGGGGCCTTATGGGTCTTACTTCCTTTCACTCTTTTAATTCTGTCAGTTCTTCTGGTGCATAAGCCACTAGAAGAAGCTTTTGGTTCCGTATCCGATACTCTCGGAGATCTTTCCCAGTATGTGGCGGACGAATCTCAGGGAGCTCGTTTTTTTAGGGCCGAAGGATTAATTGAAATACGCCGCCGCCGGTATGAAATTCTGCTAAAAAGCCTCCTAGGACGGCAGCTGGATATTTCCAGGTGGGAACTTGTACTGGATGGTTCGCTTCAGTTGGTTATTCAGACAAGTTACCTCACTGTCTTAATCCTTGCCTGGCAAGGACATGGACCGATGGCACAGGGACTGGGGGCCTTAACAGTTTCCCTTCAACTTCTGGATAAATTAGTCTGGCCACTTATGAGTATTAGTTACCTGATGAATCTCTACCAACAGGCCCGGACTGGAGCGCGAAGACTTCATGAAATTGAAAAACTCCCACCGAAAGTTCAAGGCCCGGCTCAGCTCAGCTCTCCCCTGACTAAAATTGAAATCAACGATCTTTCCACAAAGTCCACAGAGGGAAAATATCTCTTACAGGGAATTAATCTCACGGTTCACAAAGGTGAACATATTGCTTTAGTCGGCGGTGTCGGTAGTGGGAAAACAGTTTTACTCCAGACGCTGGCGGGACTTTGGGAAAACCATTATTTGAATTACTCAAAGTTTAACTATAATGAGATCGCTTTTAATGAACTTAATAGGGTCTCACTTGCAAATCAGCTCTCCTACATTCCCCAGACCCCGCAAATTTTCAGCCAATCCTTAGGAATGAATATTTCTCCTAACTATCCATTAGTCCCTAATACTCTCTGGGCGTCTTTGGAAAAAGCGGATTTATCTAGCGACATAAAACTCTTCCCTGAAGGTCTCGGGACATTAATTGGTGAGAAAGGCCTAAACTTATCCGGTGGCCAAAAGCAAAGAACACTTATTGCGCGTTCTTTCCACTCAAAAGCCAAACTTTACCTATGGGATGATGCGATCAGCGCCCTGGATCCAGCAACAGAGAAAAAAATTATATCAAGTTTAAGAACCCTTGATCCTGAGGCAATTTTGATACTGGCCACTCACCGTTTAAGTTCATTAAAAAACTTTGACCGTATATTTGTTATGGATGAAGGTAAAGTGATTCACAGCGGAAGCTTTGATGATATCAAACAAAACCACGCACTTTTTGCTTCTCTTCTTAGGGACGAAAAAGAAAACCTCGCTAAGGAGGGCGCATGGACTCCTTAGAACTTAAAGACGCTGAAGAGGCCCGCTACAAATTCCGTCCGTTCAGCTTCCAGTTTACCAAAGCGGAAGAATGGGATGGCGCCATGACTGACGTCCGATGGATTTGGCCCTGGGTGAAACCTCATGGCAGAAAACTCATTCTGGTGATCATTCTCTTCGCCCTGGCAACAGTCATTTACCTTCTTATTCCGCGTATCGTAGCAAAAATCGTGGACAACGTCTTAGTGAGTAAAACAGAATCATTCTCCTTCTGGGGCCCGCTTCTCGCTTCGTTCATGTTCTTTAAAATCGTTTGTGATTTATCTTACAAATGGATGATGACAAAAATCGGACAGAATATTTCCTCTCATCTGCGTTTTGATATTTTTTATCAACTAGGCAGATCTCCGCTGTCTTTTTTTGATAAGAACGCTTCAGGAAGACTCATCAGCCGATGCGTAAATGATGTGACTAATC
>JAEYUK010000322.1 GCA_023432655.1 Pseudomonadota bacterium
ACTCTAGCTCCATTAAGAACTTACCAACAACTTGCTCGATGTTATTATTGTCGAGTTTGTTAAAGTTAATCACAGCATCCAGACGATTTCTAAATTCTGGCGTAAAGAAATTCTTGATCGCCTGATCCCTTTTAGTGGTATTTATTTCCCCTCCAGGGACCTTCGCGGCCAGACCAATAGACCCTGCCTCCATCTCTTTAGCGCCAGCATTTGATGTCATAATCAAGATGACGTTACGAAAATCTGAAGATCTGCCATTAGAATCTGCCAGTGCTCCATGATCCATTACCTGTAAGAGGATGTTAAAGACATCAGGATGGGCCTTTTCAATTTCATCTAATAAGAGAACAGAATAAGGGCTCTTATGGATGGCATCCGTTAAAATCCCACCTTGTTCAAAGCCAACATATCCCGGAGGAGCTCCGATTAATTTAGAAACGGTGTGCTTCTCCATGAACTCGGACATATCAATTCGGATGAAGTTAATGCCCATAATATGTGCCAGTTGTTTTGCCAGCTCTGTTTTCCCTACTCCGGTTGGCCCGGTGAAAAGGAAATTAGCAATGGGCTTATCTGCGCTAGCAAGGCCTGAACGGGAAAGGATGAGGGCATTGGCCACTTTTTCCACTGCCTGGTCCTGGCCATAGATCATCATCTTAAGATCCCGCTCCAGGAAGCGGAGTTTTTCTTTCTCATTAACAGAGATCGACTTTTGCGGGATGCGGGCAATTTTCGAAATAATATGTTCGATATCATCAAGTCCCACTTCTGTACCACCGCCCACATTTTCTGGCTTTAACCGCAGATAGGAACCGACTTCGTCGATAACATCAATGGCCTTATCCGGAAGTTTTCTATCAGTGACGTGCTTATGTGAAAGCTCCACCGCTGCCCGAATCACATTGTCCGGATATTTTACCTGATGATGTTCCTCAAATTTAGATTTAAGTCCGATAAGGATCTTCACAGTATCCTCTACCGAAGGTTCCAGCACATCAATTTTCTGGAAACGACGATTCAGCGCCTGATCTTTTTCAAAGTATTTTCGATATTCATCAAAAGTAGTGGATCCCATACAACGGATTGTTCCGCGTGAAAGGGCCGGTTTAAGAAGGTTTGAAGCATCAAGACTTCCACCGGAAGTGGCCCCTGCTCCAATAATAGTATGGATTTCATCGATGAAGAGAATGGAGCCACTCTTCTCGTTTTGTTTCTCTAAGGCTTGAAGAACAAGTTTTAATCTTTCTTCAAAATCTCCTCGGAACTTAGTTCCCGCCAAAAGGGAGGCCATATCCAAAGCATAAACCGTTGTTTTACTTAAAATTTCGGGCACACGTTTTTCAACAATGGCCTTAGCAAGGCCTTCAGCGATTGCGGTCTTACCAACACCGGAATCCCCCACTAAAAGTGGATTATTTTTTCTACGGCGACAAAGAATCTGAATAATCCGTTGAATTTCATCTTCACGGCCGATAATCGGATCAATCTTACCTTCGCGGGCAAGATTATTAAGGTTAGTGGTGAATTCACTCAGGGCCTTCTCGTATTTTTCTTCTTTACGGAAAGTGTCCCCGGGGCTTTCGATATTTACCGATTCTTCCTGACCATTGACCGGGCGATCAGCTGTATGGGCAATCTTTTCTACGATATCAATGCGGGTCACTCCCTGCCGTTCCAGGAAATACGTGGCGTGGGATTCTTTTTCAGAAAACATCGCCACTAATAAGTTGATCGCCTGGATCGATTTCTTTCCAGAACTCTGAATATGGATCGCGGCCCGCTGGATGACCCGTTGTAAACTTAGAGAAATTTCTGGTTGATAAAGAATACCGTTTTCTCGGGCAATTTCTCTTAATTGATCGTTCCCAAACTGCTTACGGTTTAAATCCTGAATCTCGTCTTCACTTAATAAAGAGAAATTGGAGTCCTCATCAATAAATGAAGCCAAGTCTTCTTTAAGGTCTTCAAGATTGGCCCCACAATCAATGAGGATTTCATTTACTGTCTCATCTTCAAGCATGGAGAGCAGGACATTCTCAAGGGTGAGAAACTCATGTTTCTTTTCATTTGCCCGTTTAATGGCCTTATTTAAAATCTGTTCTAATTTCTGGCTAATCATATAATTACCCTCTTTCTGGTATTATACTAGAAGATGGAGATGAATGGAAAAAAGGCAAGGGTACGAAGAATACTTTCTCTCAGGAATCACAGGGTTCAGTACTGCACTTTAATGGGTGCCCATTATCCCGCGCATACTTAGTTACTTTAGCTACTTTGGATTCGGCAACTTCATAAGTATAAATTCCGCAAAGACCAAAACCACGATTATGGACTTCCAGCATTATGGCCTGGGCTTCAGCAGAATTTTTATTAAAAAATTTCTGCAGGACAAGAACAACAAATTCCATAGTTGTATAGTCATCATTATGCATGAGGACTTTATACATCTTTGGGGGGCGGAGCTTCGTTTTTTTAACGGTTGCTACGCCGGATTGTTCATCTCTATCGGTTTCTGAAGACATAAGCGCACATCAGTTGTTATTATCAGGAGGATCTACCAATTCACTATGAAAGGCAATACTGTGAGCTCTGATTCTACAGCACTTAAAAATCGTTTGGCAAAAAACCAGAAAAAATTAAAAAGCTACCTGGCCAAAAATGGCATTGAAGCATACCGTCTCTATAATAAAGATATTCCAGAGTACCCATACCTGATAGATATTTACGGCGAACACGCAGTTATCTACGAGCAAGGGAAAAAGCTCCATGATGAAGAACAATCCCTTCGTGAAATTCATCAGTCTGATATCGAAAAGGCGATAGAAGAAGTTATGGGCATTAAACCCCATTTGCAGCACTTCAAAATTCGCGAAAAGCAAAAAGGCAATGAACAATACCGGCCACTTGATCCCAGATCTGAGGACTTTTTCGCTGTCAACGAGCCACCTTTTAAGTTTTTAGTTAATCTTGAACGGTATTTAGATACTGGTCTCTTCCTGGATCACCGTCCTCTTCGCCAGTTTCTGTTAAATAACTCACAAAATAAGAAAGTTTTAAACCTCTTCTGTTACACCGGTTCATTAAGTGTCGCTGCCGCTAAAGGCGGAGGAACAGTGACTTCTATCGATATGTCTAATACCTATCTGGAATGGGCCTATGAGAATTTTCTTCTAAACGAAATTGATCCAAAAAATCACGTTTTCTACCAAGCGGATGTTCTAAAAGAGTTACAGGTCAGAAAAGAAAATCAAGAAACTTTTGATCTGATCATTTTAGATCCACCAAGCTTCTCTAACTCAAAACGGATGGAAGAAGATCTTGATATCGAAAGAGACCATGCACTTCTGATTCGGGATACCATGGCGCTTCTCGCCCCCGGCGGAAGTCTTTACTTTTCCACTAATAAAAGGAAATTCGAGCTTCACCACATCATCACCAGCCACTATAAAGTGAAAGAAATCTCACACTGGACGATCCCTCAAGACTTCCATCAGAGTCAGATTCATAAGGCCTTTTTGATTGAAAGGAAGTAAGGTATTAGATTTACTTAAGACAATTATTAGCAATTCTTAACTCCTGTCCCCGCTAATTAGCTAAAATCATAGCTTGTAGCGGGTGATCCTGTAAAAATGACCCTATCCAACACATTCATTGACCAAGGGCCTAAAAGATTGGTACAAGTGCGCCAATCAAATGATGCCTTCAAGGCATACCATTTAGGGGGAAAAATGAAGAAACTGGCGTTAATCTCTACTTTTGTCATGTCTAGTACACTTATGGCCGCTCCAAATTTACCATTGGCCGGAGAACTAGGAACAATTGAAACAAAAGAAATTTCTTATAGCGAATTTAAGTCGCTCAATAACAGAAACCTTCCAGGGAACAATGGTCTGGTACCTAACTTTAATGATGGATTTAACAACGCCCCAGGACCCAATAACGGCGGTAAACTAGAAACAGCTGGTAAAGTCATTCAAACTGCAAGAGATATGGTGGCCCTAGGTGAAGCTATTTATGAGCTGGTAAAAAAAGGCAAGCCATCAAACGTAACAGAATATGCTCCCATCAGCGTCATCCCTAAAGATCCAATGACAAAAGAGCACGTCGATCCATTCGATATGGAAGGCTTCTCTATTCCAGTTTCAAAAAACTACACTGCTAAAATCACTAATGGTTTAGGTAAGGAAGTTGTATCCTTCACTTATCAAGTGATCTACTCATACGGCGGTTCATATAACGGAACTGGAAAATACTTAACAGGTGTAAGCATTATCCCTGGTTCAGTCAGAACATCTTATGGCTGGGACTTTAATGCCACGATGAAAGTTTCTGGGATCATGAATCACGGTTCAAGAGCTGAGCCAGTTGCGGGTGTGTTACTTACTGTGAAATATCAGATGAACTCTCGCTCTAACGCTTTCGAGCGCAACGACACAATCCACATTACTGGTGCGGGTCAGCTTAAAAGCATGATGGTCCAGTAAAACGAACTTTTTAAATTCTCCCTAAGGCCCTCTAACGAGGGCCTTTTTTTTGTCCTGAAACTTGTTATACAAAGGCCGTGAATACACTCACTCGTCCAATTGATAGCTCGAGTCTTCTTCTCTTTCGCCTCTTAACAGGCATTCTGATAGCGCAGGAACTTATTAACGGACTCTTTCTCGGTAAGTTTCACGAGTACACATCTCCAGTCTTTAATTTTTCCTATCTTTTTTTTGAATGGATTCGTCCCTGGCCTTATTGGGGAATGGTCATTCACTATGCAGTCACAATTCTTGCGGCCTTTGGAGTGGCCTTTAATTTTAAATACCGCCTTTCATCCATTTTGTTATTTATGGGCTACACGTCGCTCTTTCTCATGGAGCAAACGGAATACATTAATCACGCCTATCTTTATTGCCTCATTTCATTCTGGCTCATGATTTTGCCGCTCAATCAAAGACGAAGTCACTTTCCGGCATGGATGCTTTATCTGATTCTTTTTCATATGGGGCTGGCCTATTTTTATGGAGGGATTGCATAGCTCAATGGAGACTGGATGGCCGGACGTCCTATGAATCTCTTTTTAGAACATAGA
>JAEYUK010000022.1 GCA_023432655.1 Pseudomonadota bacterium
CCAGTTGAAGAAGAAGAAGGTCTTAAAATTGACCTGGGAGGAGGCATTGAAAAACTTCTCCATTGGATCCAGATTGACCGAAAGCATGGTGCCTTAAAAGAGCTTCAGGGTCTTATTTGGGACTCAGGCTACTTAAAAAATGATTTTAAAGGGCACGTCTATGAGGACGTAAAACCATTTTTTCTTAAACTTCTTGATCGAGGTTCTAAGATTGGTATTTATTCTTCCGGATCAGTTCATGCTCAAAAACTCATCTTCGGCTATTCAGTTGAGGGCGACATTACGCCGATGATCTCTTATTACTTCGACACCAAAATCGGGGGGAAGAGAGAAAAATCCTCCTACCAAAATATTGCAAAAGAAGTGAACTTATCACCAGCAGAAATTCTCTTCTTCTCTGATATTCCGGAAGAGCTGGCGGCCGCTCGAGATGCAGGTTTTAATGTGACTCAGCTACTTCGTCCAGGAGCTACCAGCTCTCAATTTGAAGGGATCACAGACTTCCGAGTCTACATGAGCCTTCTTTAAAATCTCCAGAAGAGATCGTAAACGTAGTAATAACCTTCGGAACCAAAAGTTAGATTAGTAATGTCTCGGGTAGCAATCCCGAGACTTGCATGAAAAGAACTCCAAATCCACATATGAGAAATGGTTCCCCCGAATGTTTGTAACTCAACATTATAAACTGGCCCGTAAAGAATCCGGTTCCAACGGCCCGTCATATACTCGGTAATACTTCTGATATCTGAATCACGAAAAAGGTTAAGGTCTTTTGTCGCCTTGGCCTCATCATACTGAGGATCAAAGGTTCCATTAAACATTAAGTGGTGTTGAAACTTAGAATTCACCGGAAGAGTAATGACTCCACCAAACTGGGCAATCCAATCTTGATCCTGGACCTTAAATGCTCCGAGCCCATTAAGAGTTAATTTAGCGAATCTATTTTTGAAGATTTGTCTTTTGGCCCCGATATTAGCGTAACCATCGAGCCATAATGCATTCACTATTTTAAGACCCCATTTATCATTCAGGCCATATTGCATCTGGAAGGGGCTAATTAAAAATTCCTGGGCGTCCAGGTTATGTCCATCAGAGGTGAAGACCCCGAAATAGGCCAAATCCTTGAACTCTGAAGGAATATCCTTGCTTCCAGATATTGTGAGAGAAGTGAATCCGGGAATCTTCTTGTCTTTAAAAAGTTTATAATCAAGAAGTTCGACTCCGTCACCTTCCAGAATGAGGAGATTATCAACCACTTCTTCAATTTTAACTTTAACTTTACCGGGAAATTCTTCGAGATCTATTTCAGAGATTTTTCCGATCGCAATGATCTGATCTTCTTTCGCCGACAGGACCACGACTTTTTCTCCCTTAAGAAATCCTTCGGCTTCAAACACTTCTACTAAGATTTCAGTAGGAGAATGGAGTGAGTAAACGATAGCCTGGGAAAAGACCTGGGACGAGAATAGCGCAAAGAACAATACAAGAATCAATTTCATCGGGGACTAACTTTTAATTATCTTTTACGAGCTTCAGCACATTTGGTTTCAACGCTCACACAGGCGCGTGTAAAAAGGAGGGTCGTCCACCAGACTTCTTTCATTTCAGATTGCAGAAGATATTCCTGGCCGGGGCAAAGGCTTCTTATGAGCATTGGGATGGAAGACTCCTTCTCCGCTTCAGCGTTCGAGAAAAAGAGCCATTGATTGAAACAGGCCTCGAGCTCATCCTTACCTACCGGCGCCACCTGAGTCAAAGTGATTGGTCTTTCATAAGTTTGCTTATTAAAATCCACCTTACGGATAAGATCGTAACTGGCATATTTCTGAGTACAACCGCCTAAAAAAAATATAAGGCCTAGAAGGAAGATTTTCATGAATGAAGATTTACCATGGCCGCACGACTTAGAGAAGGTACTTCAACTCGTAACGCAATGGACTAATCTATTCCCACTCTATAGTTCCCGGGGGTTTAGATGTGCAGTCATAAACAACCCTGGTTACCCCTTTGACTTCGTTACATATGCGTGAGGAAACTCGATTTAGAAAACTCCAGGGAACTTCGGTAATTGATGCAGTCATGCCATCTTCAGAGTTAACCATCCGAAGAGCAATGACCTCTTCATAGGCACGTCCGTCACCTTTCACGCCAACCGTTTTTACAGGGATCAGAACTGTAAAGGCCTGCCAGGTGGAATTATAAAGATTATTGGCCTTAAGTTCTTCAAAGAGAATCTGATCTGATTCCTGAACTTTCTTAATGGATTCTCGCTTAAGTTCGCCTAACACTCTTACACCAATACCAGGTCCTGGAAAAGGATGGCGAAAAACCCAATCATGCTCGAGTCCTAATTCTTTTCCCATCGCTCTCACTTCATCTTTAAAAAGAAAACGAAGAGGCTCTAAAAGAGAAAGATGCATTCTTTCGGGAAGTCCACCTACATTGTGGTGAGATTTAATCGTGACCGACTTCCCGCCCTTTTTGTGGGGAGAAATGGATTCAATCACATCCGGGTATAAGGTCCCTTGAAGAAGATACTCGAATTTAATGCCATGATTTTTTTCAAATTGATGAACCTGGGCTTCAAAAACGTCAATAAATGTTTTCCCAATTATCTTTCGTTTTGTTTCAGGATCTTTTTGACCTTGAAGAGCATTGAGAAACTGCTCTGAAGCATCAATAATTTCGATGTTCAGATTCGTCTTCTCCTGGAGAAGCTTTATGTGATGAAGGTCTTGGGGGCGAAGGAGACCGTTATCAACGAAAAAACAATAGAGATCATCTCCAATAACTTTATGTGTAAGAGTTGCAGCGACCAGAGAATCAACTCCTCCCGAGAAGGCACACAAAACTTTCTTACCTTTAATTCCTCTTACTTCTTCAGTGGAGGTTTCAAGCATAGTCTTAGAAGACCAGTCCTTAGAGAGATTCGCAATATCATTTAAAAAATAAGATAAGATATCTTTACCATGGACAGTGTGATGAACTTCCGGATGAAACTGAAGACCCAAAATGGGACGAGTCTCGTGTTTAATTCCAGCAACCAAGGCATTTTCACTCTGAAAAATAAGCTTAAAATCTTTAGGAAGAACACTTACGTGATCCGAGTGGCTCATCCAGACATCGCTGACATTAGGGCACCCCGGGATAACTACTCCAGGTACAGTATGGAGTTTCGCCAATCCATATTCCCCTTGTATCCCTTTCTCAACTCTTCCTCCGAAGAACTGCCCCAAAATTTGCATTCCATAACAGATTCCCAAGACAGGAAGTTTTTCATGACTAAAAAACGGGCCATAATTTGTCTCATCCTCAAAAACACTTTGAGGTCCACCAGAGAGAACAAGTGCTTTGGGTACTTCTTTTTGAATGCGAAGAAGAGCATCATCCAATGTCATGATCTCGGAAGTGAATCCAAGTTCTCGAAATTTACGAGTAATAAGTTGAGTATACTGAGAACCAAAATCAACAATCCAAATAGAACTTTTCATTAATTAAACCTGACGATAGTTAGGGGCTTCTTTTGTAATGATCACATCATGAGGATGGGACTCTTTAAGTGAAGCGGCAGTGATTTTTATAAACTTAGCTTTTTCTGTTAATTCTTTCATAGTGCCGGCACCAACATAACCCATGCCCGACCTTACACCGCCAATGAGATGATAAAGATTATTAGCGAGAGAACCTCGGTAAGGAACCTGTCCTTCAATGCCTTCGGGTACAAGTTTAGAAACTTCATCCACAGCACCTTGCCCGTAGCGATCTTTAGATCCTCTTTCCATCGCCCCGAGGGACCCCATTCCACGGTACATCTTATAGGCCCGTCCCTGATAAAGAACCATCTCTCCCGGAGCTTCATCGGTTCCCGCAAAAAGAGAACCAATCATTACACAGGAAGCTCCACCAGCT
>JAEYUK010000035.1 GCA_023432655.1 Pseudomonadota bacterium
CTCCGAAACCTTAGTCGCGCATGATCTGACTTTTGGAAAAGATTCCCCATCTCTTCTGGATAAATTTCTGTTCCGCGAGTTAAAAAACGCCTATGGCCGCTCCAGGGACACTGATTGCCAGGAAAATCAAAATCTCACTCCCCACCGAAGAGAATACCAAAATACTCCCAAACAGATTAAAGGCAGTAAGTGTGATTATTTCTCTGTGGTCTATCGCTGTGAAGATTTCTCAAAACTTTCACAGGATCCTGATATTCAAAAACTCATGAAGATGCAGCAAAAGCTTTTCATTCTCCTCATGAATTCAAATCTTCTTGTTACAAAACTAGAGCGGGACATGATGCTGAATGAAGCTGATGAAATAGCGGCAAGGGCCTTGGAAGAATTGAGCTTTTCAAGTCTTCCTAAGGATCAGGAAATGGTTTTAGTATTAAAATATTTTACGGCCTCAGGGATCAGGAAATCGCTGGAACTGGCGGATCTTATTCCGGCAACGGAAGCGCTTTAAGGAATAAAAAAGGGCCCGAAGGCCCTTCAAAATTTAAACAATAAACTGAGATAGCTCTTGCACCAGCGACTGAGAACGAGTCACAAATTTCTCTTTCTCCTCAGAAGTTAAACCTTCCGAAGAAAGGCTCGCAAGATCCGAAACATGGTGACAGATCTTCTCAGCAAGTTCTTTCTTCTCACCTTTTTCCCAGATTTTAAAAGCATTCTGAACCAAAACGTTTCTTGGGTTCACTACCAAGGTCTTCTTAATTGGCATCGAGAATCCAGTCTGGCCCATGGCCTTAGTCATCTGCTGGAAGCGCTTCATGTTTTCATCGATTTTAAAGTAAGCACTAGAAGAAGAGTTTTTTAGACTCTTAACATCCACATCAAGTTTAGCTTCCATGTCCTTATTGTCGCCCACAAGAACTTGTTTAAAGAAGTCCTTCACCCTAATGTCGTCCGGTTGTGTCTGCTCGCCATCCAGAAGGTTTTCCACTTCAGTGTCAATCGCGGCGAACTTAAAGGACTGCTCCCCAATTTTCTTCATCTCTGAGTGCTGCATGAAGTGAGGATCGATGTATTGATCTGTTTCAAGCACCTGAATGCCTTCAGCGAGAAGCTGTTTACGAAGGGACTCATCACTCATGTTCTTTTCAAAGTAGACGTACTTGTCTTTAAGTTTTTCCTTGTAAGCTTCAGGGATAGAAGCCTGATAGTCTTCCAGAGTAACAAGTTTTCCGTCGGTGTTTTTAAAGAGAACAAATTTTCTCATCACTTCATCGAACTTCTCATCCTGCATACATCCGTATTTGACGAATAGACCGATGTCTTCCCACGCTTTCTCATAGCGCTCGCGATCAGAGTTAAAGAGTTTTTTTAGAGACTCAGAAACTTTCTTAATGATGTAGTTTGAGATCTTTCTGATATTAGGATCTCCTTGAAGGGCCGAACGAGAAACGTTCAGTGGAATATCCACTGAATCAATCGCACCTTTTAAAAGACCCAGGAAATCTGGAACAACGTTCTTCACGTTATCCGAAACAAAAACTTGTTTGGAATAAAGCTTAATCCCGTTTTCCTGAATTGGTTTATTTGGATTAAGTTTTGGGAAGAAGAGAACCCCTTGAAGAGTGAACGGGTGATCTACGTTGAGATGTAACCAGAAAAGAGGTTCTTGTTCCATTGGGAACATCTTGCGGTAGAACTCTTTATAGTCTTCATCTTTAAGAGTGGTGGGATCTTTTTTCCAAAGGGGAGTGGTTTCGTTAATTTGCTCTTCGCCTACCATAATTGGGTAAGGCATGAAGTCGCAGTAACGGTTAAGGGTTTCTTTGAGTTTCCATTCATCCAGGAATTCTTCGCCGTCAGCTCCAATGGTAAGAGTGATCTTGGTCCCAATGTCTGATTTCGTTGATTCAGAGAATTCGTAATCCGTGTCTCCTAGGCAAGTCCATTTGGTCGGAGTTGAGCCTGGAACCATGGAAAGGGATTCCACTTCAACTTTTTCTGCCACCATGAAAGCGGAATAGAAACCTAGACCAAACTTTCCGATGATTTCGTCTTTAGTACTGGTGTTCCCCATGGCCTTCATCTTTTGCACGAATTCTTCAGCACCTGAGAAGGCGAGTTGAGCGATGTATTTTTCTACTTCCGCTTCACTCATCCCCAGACCGTTATCGGTGATGGTAATAGTGCGGGCCTCTTTATTCAGTTCAATCTGAACTTTCCCTTCCGGGGTTTCGTGGCCCTGGGTGCGGGCGAGGGTGTGTCTTTTGGTGATTGCGTCACAAGCGTTAGAAACCAATTCTCGGACAAAAATGTCATGTTCCGAGTAAAGCCATTTCTTAATAATGGGAAATATATCGTTGGTTTTAACTGAAATCGAACCCTTGCGGTTAGTCATAAGTCCTCCAAAATACTGGTGTCAAATTGTCCGTCTTGTCATTTAGCGTAATAATACCTACAAAATATGGGTCCCAAAATTTAAACGTCAAGGTTTGCTAAAATTTTATGTCTAATCTCGTAATGCCGCTTTCGATCCTGACCACCGGCGGGACCATTGAAAAAGTCTATGACGAATTTGAAGGCTCTCTTCAAAATCGCGAAACCATCGTCAAAAATAAAATACTCCAGAAGCTTCGTCTCCCGTACACCGACATTACCGTAAAGCAGATCATGTCGAAAGACTCGCTCTACATGGATGATCATGATCGGGAGCTTATTTTAAATTCAGTTAAAGAACATGAAGAAATAGGGGACCCTATTGTTATCCTTCATGGCACTGACACCATGGATGTCACGGCCAAATACTGCTGGGAAAATCATCAGGAAGTAAAAGTTCCGGTGGTGTTTACTGGAGCGATGAAGCCATTGGGGTTTGATGACTCTGATGCTGCCCAAAATGTCATAGAAGCCATCTTTGCGGCGCGAATTTTAAGTCCGGGCTACTATGTTACTTTCCACGGAAAACTCTATACCGTTCCGAAGTTCAGAAAAAATAAACAACGAGGAACCTTCGAGGAGATCGAATTATGAAAACTCTGATTCTCGCGTTCGCCTTCATTTCTACAAACGCCCTGGCCTGGGGACCGACTGGTCACCGAGCTGTCGCTCAGGTTGCTGAGAGGTACATGAACTCTGGGGCCCTTCTTAAGGCCTATACTCTTCTGGGGAATAAAAATCTCGCACGAGTGGCCACTTGGGCGGATGAAATAAAATCAGAACCTGCTCAGTATTCTCATACTTACAATTGGCACTACACTGATTGGCCTGATCATGCCCATGAACACGATGAAAGCACTTCAACCGGAAAGCTCGTGGGTGCTATTCGTGAACAGTTAGAAGTTTTAAAGAATGCCAGCGCCACTCAGGAACAAAAAGCTTTTGCTTTAAAATTTGTGATTCACTTGGTGGGTGACCTTCACATGCCTTTTCACGTAGGAAATGGTCTTGATAGAGGAGGGAATTCTTGTAAGGTTCTTTTCCATAATGAAGCCACTAATCTTCACGCCCTGTGGGATGAGAAGATGATTGATTTCACCAAACTAAGTTACACAGAATTATCTCTTTATGTTTTTCAAGGCCGAAGTAAAGAAGAGATCAAGGCCTGGAGAACTGGTGAGCTTGTGGACTGGGCACGCGAGTCTAAACAACTTAGAGCTTCCATCTATCCTGCGAACGTGACTCCGGTGACTGGGCCCGCGACAGTGAAACAATACTGCCGCACCGATATTACGGTTCTTAAAGAAGACATGCCGAAGCTCTCGTACGACTATAGTTACCAGTTCATGCCAGTGGTTGAGCAGCGCCTTTTCCAAGCTGGTCTTCGTCTGGCCGTCCTCTTAAATGAGGCGCTTAAATAGTCCTAAAAAGCTAAGTTCTTTAATCGGGATTTGTAACTTGTTGTAAAAACGTTACAAGTCCCGCTCTCTTCCGGCAATTGTTTCTCCCCCCATAATAAATTTATAGATTTAAAAAAGAAGGACCGAAAAGTCTTAAGAGGTCTGAGACCATGGATAAAGGTTTTTTGGGTAGTAAAATTCTAGGGCAATTACTTGCGATGATTTTTTTCATCTCCGGATGCTTGTCTTCAGATATTCCTACCGCCACCAATTCCGCTCAAACCGGAACCATCGGCAATTCAACCAGCGGCAGTGGTGCTGGTGCCGGAGATTCAACCATCGGTCAAGGCACTTCACTTCCTCCTACAGTAGAAATCAGACATTTAATTGAACCAAATCTTGCCACTGATACTAGCTATAACACTGGTACGGGTTACGGTGGAGGCGGAAGTTACGTTCGAAAACTCACCATTCCTAAAAACTTCGCAGGCCGCCTTTATGTGGCGGGGATTAATATTGCCTCATTAACCAATCGTCACGTCACAGTTCGTTTTAAATTCGGGATGAACCGCGAAGTGGTTTCCATTCCGGCCGTGGTGACGAAAGCTCCTGGGATCACTCCTCAAACAGATATTTCTGTTCTGGTTTTAGATCTTCGCTCCGAGCCCTTTAGAAACATTCGTCTGCCTTATGATCTCTATGATTATAATGATTATGAATTAGACTCGAACGGGAAACTCGCTCCTGGTGTCTCACCGGTGCAAGATAACCGTGATACGGGTTTATATTGTCGTGGTCTTCGCATTGAAGATGATCCCACTTTTCAGGGTGTAGGCGCTTGTGATGGAGTTCAATACAATCCGGATCAGCCGGCAGAACAATGTCTCTACGCTTATGCCAAAGTTCTGGACCAGGGACTTATTCAGGAATCAGGAAGCTCGAAAGTTGCGATGACTCCATCTTTTCCTCAAGTAAAAAGTATCAGTGGTGGAAGTTATCTAGAAGACTATATGAACTATAAGCTTCAGAAACCGCTTCCAGACACTATGCCTACGACTGTTCCTTATGTTGCAGGTTCTTATGTCTTCAGTACTTCATCTATGAGTACCGATTCAACTCCGATTACTTTTACTTATCCGACATCTATCTGGGATCCTGTCACGATCCTGGGAACACGCTACTACTATCGTGGCCCTTATCGTTTGATTAACAGCAATGAATGGCAATTTAAATTCCCTGAGCTTGATGGTGAGAAGAGACTTTTCCGTCGCGGTTCATGGGTGGATTATCCACTATATCTTACTCAACCGCTCCCGGATGATAATAGTAATGATCCTGTTCAAAATAGACTCTATTATAATTCTTATCTTTTCCCACTTGCTACGAAACTAGATCTCACGGCCGGCATTCCGCACATGGCTTCAGATGAAGCCGATGGAGTACGAACCGAGCAGACCCTGGCCGTTTCCGGTAAGACTTTATGGATGGATGGGGCCAATGCCCGTGCTCAGAGTAAGAACTATGATCTCGAACACATTGGTTCGTGTAACGTCAGTGCCGTTTTAGAAATTACCGCTAAAGATGACAATGGCGTTGAGTACATTATCGCTAACTCCAATGAAGTAAAACTTCAGCTAGTTCGTCCAACACAGTACCGAACTGATGTGGGTAACGAAGTTCTTTATAATAACTTTAAGAGTTGCTCGACCAACGCCGGTTGCGGTGGCAGTGAATGTTGTTTTAACAACCGCTGTTGGGATGAGACTTTGGTGTCCCAGTGTTTTGATTCAACCAGCACTCAAGGAAATCGTATTGTAGGTGAGAGCTGTACCAGTGATTTAGAATGCACGAGCTTATGCTGTAACTCAAGCACCGGTATGTGTGCCCCTCATAACAGTATCGTTTCTCCTCCTGTTCTTTGTAATAAACCGATTGGTGGAGCATGTATCGCTAAAGAGTGGTGTCAGAAAACAACTGTGACGAAATGTCTGATTGTTAAAACTGGGACTGACACTCTAGGAAATACAACCTGTCGTCAGCACTGTTACAACGTGGAAGAGTTTGGTGACTGTAAGAATGGAACTTGTGTTCCGCCGGTCCAGGAAACTATTCCTCCCTTTGATCCGAATGCTCCGGGCGCTTGTAATAACGCCGTGCCTGCGCCTAACTTTTAGTGATTGATCCACTCCTTTCTTCGAGGCATAATAGGAATCGAAAGGAGCCCCCATGTCTTTACCTGAACTAAAGGATTGTATCCTTGACCATATAGCGATTGCTGTTAAGAGCATTCCTGCTGCTAAAAAATTCTACCAGGATCTTGGATTAGTATTCTCGGATGAAATTGAAGAAGTGAAGGATCAAAAGGTTTTGACCGCTTTTGCTTCAGTTGATCACAACGCTCATATTGAACTTTTGGAACCAACTTCGGAAGAAAGTGCTATTCATAAATTCATCACCACCAAAGGTGAGGGGCTTCATCATTTGTGTTTTAAAGTTCCGGATGTCCGAGCGAAGACTCAAGAACTAACTGATAAAGGGTATAAGTTTATTTACCCTGAGCCGCGAATCGGTGCGGGTGGGTGTCTGGTGAACTTTCTCCATCCCAAATCCACTGGTGGAGTTCTTATTGAGATTTCTCAGAGGCCAGAATGAATCAGGTTCAATTTCAAGCACCCAAGCTTTCTAAACTGAATAAGATCATTTTGATCGCGGCGGTAGTCGGGTTTCTGGTGACAGCGATTCTTAAGGCGATTGGTGTCCTTTCCTTAACGAGTATTCTGGGACTTTCCAGCAATGGAGTCTCGCAGGGTTTGGTGTTTCAGCTCATTACTTATCCCTTTGTTGAAACGCAGTTAATGAGCATGCTCTTTAACGGACTCATTCTTTGGTTCATTGGCTCGGAACTTGAATCCCAATGGGGAACAAAGATTTATCTTAGATTTCTTCTCCTGGTGGTATTAGGAGTAGGGCTTATTTTTAGCTTAGTGAATCTGGTCTTCTTTTTTGGAACATCCGTCCATTTTGCTTCGTTATATGGTCTTTCCGGAATAAATCTGGCCCTTTTGATTGCCTATTCCCTGATTTATCCTGATCGCCAGATGGCCTTTATGATGATTTTTCCAATGAAGGCCCGGACTTTTTGTTGGATTTTAGTGGCGATTGAAGCCTATATGGCCATTTTCACCTCCCTTAAAACCTCCTGGGCCCACTTACTGGCCATGGGAATCAGCTTTTTGATTATTCATTTCCAGAACCGCCCTCTAGTAAAAAAGGTTCTGCAGTCCCAGTGGGGCGCTCGTCCGGCCAAGAAAAAGCATCTTTATGTGGTTAAGGACGATGATCAGAACCCACCAAAATACTGGCAATAACATATTGTGGTGTGTTAATTCTTGCGTACTCTCTTGCTGAGTGGTACAAAGAGTTTCGTTTAAAAGTGAGGACTTATGAAATTGAGATTAGCTCTTGAAGAAAAACTACTTGATGTTCGCGTTCGTGACCGTCTAATTGCTGAAGGCAAGATCACTAAAGAAGAAGTGCAAAAATATCTTAATAGTCTTCCTGATGAAGGTAACAATGCGGTTCCTCTAGATCAAGAAGAAGCTAGCGGAAACCTTCAGTAATCTACTGAACGACAAACACAGAAAAATAGATCTGCTTAACAACAGGTGATTTGCCAAGCTTGGCATTCACCTGTTTTTTTATTCTATTCTCTAAAAGAATCTTTCCCGTCACTGTATCCAGATCCTCCGGCCCTAATTGCGAAGCAATCTCTATAACAGCGTCTTTGAAAACGTGTTCATGGGACTTAATGATTTCTACCTGATCATTGGTGAAAGGAAGAACGTTCATCTCAATATTTAAGTAACGAAGTCGGGAACCTCGAGAATGCAAATTCACAGCAATTTTTGGTATTGGGACAGGACGAATTTCTAAGGATTCAAGGGCCCCGGATTTTAGCCCCTCTATTTCGGCCGCTTGGTCAGTAGGCTCTGGTCCCAACATGTTATGGGAGTAATAAACCAGACCTGCGCCAGCCAGGACGATAACCAGATTAAGAATGATGAGAATTTTTTGGGCCATGGAATGATGGTAACACAAAAAAGGGGCGCATCAAGCGCCCCAAGAGATTTTTAATAACGGTATTCAGTGTAGGGAAGGTTCAGATCCAGGGCGATTTGCTCATAAACGAGCTTCCCTTTATAGATATTAAGTCCCAGGGATAAAGGCCTGTCTTTCGCCAAAGCACGCTCTACACCTTCTTTAGCGATCATGCGAGCGTACCTCAAGGTAACGTTGGTTAGAGCGAAGGTAGATGTTCTGGCCACAGCACCAGGCATGTTGGCGACA
This sequence comes from Pseudomonadota bacterium, assembly GCA_023432655.1. Lineage (GTDB taxonomy): Bacteria > Bdellovibrionota > Bacteriovoracia > Bacteriovoracales > Bacteriovoracaceae > Peredibacter. The sequence continues at coordinate 8,181 of JAEYUK010000035.1, forward strand.
CAATAATGAACGACTCCATCAATAACATAGGTTGGATTCTGATGGGTCGTCGGTTTACATGTTTCAATACAACCACCCTGGTCGACCGCGATATCAACCACCACTGATCCCTTCTTCATTTTTGAAATCATGTCACGAGTGACAAGCTTCGGTGCTTTCGCTCCGGGAACCAGAACAGCTCCAATGACGAGGTCTGATTGAAGGACAGCTTCTTCAATATTTTGGGAGTTGGAAAAGATCGTATTCACTTTGTTTTCAAAAAGCTGATCTAGTTCAGCAAGACGCTTAGTGGATAGATCAATGAGTGTTACATCGGCCCCTAAACCTACCGCCATTTGAGCGGCATTCGTACCCGCAATTCCACAACCAATGATGGTGACTTTCGCACGTTTTACTCCAGGCACTCCACCAAGAAGAATACCCTGGCCGCCGTTATTAATTTGTAAATAAGTCGCACCAACCTGAACGGACATGCGGCCAGCAACCTCTGACATCGGAACAAGAAGAGGAAGTGAGCCATCGGCGTTTTGAATTGTTTCATAAGCAATACAAGTTGCCCCTGACTGCATAAGACCTTCAGTGAGGTCTTTATCGGCCGCGAGATGAAGATAGGTGTAGAGAATGTGATGAGGTTTCAAAAGAGCAATCTCGTTAGGCTGAGGCTCTTTAACTTTAATAATCATTTCACCGGCAGCAAAAGCATCTTCTAAAGTGGAAACAATTTTTGCACCCGCTTGAATATACTCCTCATCAGTTATTCCAATACCGATTCCTGCATTATGCTGAACAAAAACTTCGTGACCGTCTTGAACTAACTGGCGAACACCACCAGGAACCAGACCAACACGATTTTCGTTATTTTTTATTTCTTTTGGTACGGCAATTTTCATACAAGGACTCCCTTTCATGAGACTAAAGCTAAATTTGTCTTTGAATTTTAACTCTATTTTTAGAAGGAAGAATAGTAGAAGCTTGCACCATCAGTGGCGGGAAAAGTATTTTTTATATTATGCTGCTTTAAGTTATCTATTAAGTTCAAGTAATCCCATTCATGCCCAAGATGAGTCAGGACCGCTGTCTTGGGATTAATCATCTGGATATAGTTAATCGTTTTTTCAAAATGAAGATGCGTCTGATGGGGCTTAGGTCTTAAGCAGTCGATTATAAGTAAATCGAGCTTCACTTCTTGTAAGCGCCTAAGTACGGACTCCGGAATGGACTCACAATCCACGAGATAGGCCATCTTCCCATGTCGAAGACCGGTGGTTTTTATATGGCCATGAGGAAGAAAGAAGAATTCGAAATCTTCACCCAGAATCTTAGTCGTTCCTTCCTCAATGAGTTCCAGATCAAGAAGGGGAATTCCCCCGCCTAAAATGGCCTTGTCTTTAAAAAAGATGTCGCGATCAAAGATATAAGGAAATTTTCCCTTAAGAGATTGAGCACAGTGAGGGTCGGTATAAACGGAAAGAGGTTTTTCTCTTTTAAAACCAAAGGGTCTTAGATCATCTACTCCATGAGTATGATCAGCATGGTCATGAGTAATGAGAACAGCATCTAAGGAATCGACCTGGGAATTTAAGAGTTGAGTGCGAAGGTCAGGAGAAGCGTCGATTAGTATTCTTTTCTTGTCGGGTAACTCGATCACTGCGGAAGTACGAAACCTTTTATTTCTTCTGTCGTTTGACTGGCAAACCTGGCAGTTACACCCTAAAATAGGTACTCCTGTACTGGTTCCACAACCCAATATCGTGATCTTGTTCATCCGAGGATGGTACTATGAAGTTTTTGTTTTCGCTACTTTTGTCCTCACTACTTATTAATGGCTGCTCCTCTTTGAAAAAAGAGAAAAGTCTGGCCGACAGTATCAACTTAGATGTTGAAGAACTTAAGCTTGATAACGGCATGACAGCATTAATTGTTAACAATCCTAAACTTCCGATTTTTTCGCTCTATCTTTTTTATAAGGTCGGCGGAAAAAATGAAGTTCCGGGGATTACTGGTGCTTCGCACTTTCTGGAACACATGATGTTTAAGGGAGCGAAGAAATTTGGTAAGAACACTTTGGATTTTATCATTGAGGGAAGTGGTGGCTCGACTAACGCTTACACCACAAATGACCAAACGGTTTACTACGAAAATCTTCCTTCGAAAGAGTTAAATCTTATTTTAGATATTGAAGCCGACCGAATGGAGAACCTCTCTCTTGATGAAGACGACTTCAATAAAGAAAGAGCAGTGGTTCTTGAAGAAAGAAAAATGCGTTATGAAAATTCTCCCCGGGGCCAGCTCTACCAGGAACTCATGGCAAGCTTTTTTGCGGGGACTCCTTATGGCCGCTCGGTCATTGGAAATATCCCGGATTTAAAGTCTGTCACTCGCGAACAAATGCATGCCTACTTTAAAAAATTCTATGCACCTAATAATGTGACTCTAGTTCTTGTGGGGGATGTGAATACTTCTGAAGCGAAACGTTTAATCAAAGAAAAGTTCGAAAAGATCCCGGCTTCACCAACTGTTGGCCAGGAGCATGCTTCTCTGACTGACGATATGTTTCAAGTGACTTTCAAAGAATCAAAAGTGGTGAAGAAAAAAGGCGAGTCTCCAAATCCTATCTTTATGATGGCCTACCCAACCTATAAAGTGGGACATCCTAAAGGATATGCCCTGGATGTTTTATCCAGCATCTTAGGCTCAGGAAAAAGTTCTTCCCTCATCAATGAATACATTTTGGTGAATCGTCCTGCTGCCACTTCCATGTATGCGGCCCATCAGCAGCTTGAGAAAGCAGGGCTCTTCTTTATTGGTGGAGAGTTAGTCCGAGGAATTAAAGTGGATGATTTCCGGAAAGATCTTCAAAAAAAGCTTCTCGGTTACTGTGAAACAGAAATCACCGAAAGAAATATTCAGAAAGTGAAAAATAATTATCTCGCCGACTTATACAGCGGACTTGATACTAACGCCGCTCTGGCCCAGTTCTTGGGAGATCGCCAATTACTTTTAGGAGATTGGAGATCGTATAAAAAGGAACTAGAGCAGTATGAGAAAGTTTCTGTAGAAGACGTAAAGTCTATGTGTCTTGAGACTTTCAATAAAGATAGCGTTTTTGTTTCTGTCTGGAATCAGCATAAGTAGGACTAACTATGAAATATCTATTATCAGCACTTTTTATAATGAACTCTGCTCTAGCGAGCGACTCTTTTCTTGATTCCGTTAGCCGGATGAAATGGAAGGACCTGGACGTTGTTTGGGTAGAAGATGATAAGTTCCCAAAATTTACCGCTTCCATTTATTTCCAAGATGGGGCCATGACTGATTCCATCGCGGGGATTACTCAAACAACCTTTGATCAACTGGCGGCCGGAACCAGTAAAGAAACTCAGCGGGAGCTTTCTGAGTTCTTTGATTTTTACGGAGCAAGCCTTCGCCACTCAGTCACTCATGAATATTCAGTCTTTAGTGTTCAGGCCCTAACCAAGGATATTGCTCCGGTGATGGGTAAAGTCTGCGAAATTTTTAAGGACGCTCAGTTTCCTGAGAACGAATTAAAGTCCCATCTTAGCCGCGCTAAAAGTGGTCTAAGAAATCTTGTCACCTCTCACGCCAGTCTCGCAGACCGGGTTTTCCGCCAAGTCTCTCTTGAGGGCACGCCTTATGCCATTCCAACTGAAGGCACACTCGAGAGCTTTGATAAAATGAATTCGGGGCTTTTAAAAGAAAGACTTAAGCGTCTCAATAAAACTCGAAAAGTTCTTTATCTTGCAGGCCCTTCGGATGTTAAAGACATCAGAAAGGTTATCGAGAAGAATTGCGACTGGACCAATGAAATCAAGATGGCACCTGTGGAGTTAAAAAAGCCAGAGACCGAGTCCTCTATTTACTTAGTGGAAGTTCCTGGGGCCAACCAGGCCCAGATCCGCGTCGGCCGTTATTTGACCCACAGCGAGTTTCAAAATAAACATGAGATTTTTCAATTCATGTCTCGATTCTTAGGGGGCGGCTTTACCTCCAAACTGGTTCAAGAACTTCGTGTAAAACGAGGTCTCACTTATTCCGCCGGCGCCTACGCCTCGATGCAACGGGATTATGGCCGGGCCGGAATCATGACTTTTTCTAAAAACGAAACCACTGCTGAAGCCGTGTCCCTCATCCGTTCGGTTCTAGGCGAAGTTAGTGCGGGACACTTTGAAGATAAAGAATTTACTCACCAGAAAGGTCACCAGATCGGAGGATATGCTTTTGCCTTCGAAGAAACCAATGCGCTATTGGGTCAGATCATGCTTTATGATCACCAGAAAAGACCACTTTCACAGCTCGTTAGTTTTCCGCAAGTGATTGAAAAAATCTCTAAAACAGAGCTTGCTTCGGCCAATATGGAAGTCTTCCGCTGGGACCGTCAAACGATCGTGGTGGTAGGGGATAAGTCGTTAGTAAAGAGTCTCTCTCGGATTAGACCAGTGAGAGTGATTAAGTATCAAGATTATCTTTAGTAAAATAAGTTTATTCCTGGGAGCTGGCGTTCATTTCAACGACGGCCCCAGGATAAATCACCAAGCGGGCGGATTTAACCTGACCTTGAAGATAAGCACTGGAACGAATAGATAGAAGGCCAGAGCATTCAACTTCACCTTCTACTGATCCAAAGAGTTCCATATCCTGGGCCTTAATTTTTCCCTTAACGATACTTCCTCGTTCGAGAACTAATTTCCCCGGGCCTTGCATTTCAATATTGCCCTCGATGTAAGAATTAATAACGGTGTCACCACTTAAGATGAGGTCGCCTTTGAATTTTGATTCGGCACCAAGAATATTGTAGTTAAAAACTTTGAAGTCTTGATCGTTAATCACTTTTTGGCCCCAAGCTGAAAGGATTCAGTTTCTTTAATGAGGAGCAGGTCTCCTTCGCGACTAAAAACATAAATGACAAATTTAACAGACTCGTTAGTCACCACTCGGTTGAACTCAGCTTTGGTTGGGCGAAGTCTGGAGAAAGAAAAATTTTCTCCCACGGAATACTTTAGACCCTGGGTGAGTTGTTTATTGGCCTCGGCTGGGTAGGCCATAATTCCGGAATCAGTGACTAAGAAAACTAAGATGTGACCGGAAACTCGGGTTTCCGGAAAGCGGCTCACGAGTTGGAAATCCAATTCAATCTTATTAGTCTGGTTAACTTTAATTTGATCCAAACTAATGCGTCCCTTATCCATGAGATTCTGCATGCCGTAAGGCTTTTTAATCATCATTAAATAAGGATCTTCTGAAGTTCCTGTGGCCGGTGTGCTGGAGAGTTTTAAGAGGAGCTCTTCATTGGTCTTTTGAACTTCATCTAGTTCGTTTTGAAGAGCTGCAATTTTCTTGTCAGACTCGGAAACCACCACTGGTAGCTTTGGTGCAGGTGTTGATTTTAAGCGTTCACCCAGTCCCCAGAAAAAGAATCCTCCAACCAGGAAAATGGTTAATAGGGGAGTCGTTACCAGAATCGTTTTGATGAAACTTTTTTTGATTCTGAAGTATTTGGGAGGAAGAGGGGCATCGTAGATCACGATGGCCAGTTCACTCCCGGTATTTTGAATGCTTTCTTTCATGCCTATTCTTTAAAGTAACGATTGGAAGGAGTGAAAGCGAGTGTCTCAGGTTGTACTTCGGACCAGACCTCACCAACAATTTTCCATTCGTAATTCTTATCTTTTTGAAGATAGAGAGTCTTTTTACCAATGTCATTAATAACGGCTGAGCGGTAATCTTGCTGGAGGACAACCACGGCATAATCGTTATGATTCATGATGGAGATAAAGTCCAACTTGATATCAGGCGTATCACTACGGGAAAAGACGGCTTTCTTATAGTTTTTATAATTTTTATAGTTCTTATGTTTTTTATCGTGAAAGCGTTCTTGGTCGTAGCTATCAATATAGGTATCAAAGTCTTTATTTTTCCAGGCCGTGGCCCATTTTTGAACAACATCGTTTAATTCTTTGCGGTTTTTCTCCCAGGTGGCCTGTGAGAGGTAGAAGACTTCCTGAACCACGATGATAGGAGTGTGCTTTAATTCTACAAATTGTGAAATGTCTTTAAAGTCCTGGTTTTTTACAACCACACAACCGCGGGAATCAAGACCTTTGGAGATACGGTTGTCATCATCAGTGGAGTGAAGCCAGATGCCGTTACCAGATTTTCCTAATCTTCTGTCGATGAAGTTCGGGTAATCCATTGGGAAGGCACCGCTGCCGTAAATTTCTCCATACTTTCCATGGCGGCGAAGAAGCTCCGGCTTGGAATAGAAATCATACATGGTGTAGATTCCTTCCGGTGTTTTATGATCTCCACTTATGGCCTTATCACCTTTATATTTTCCCGTGGCGCTCGAGTAGGTCTTGAGGAGCTTCGGCATCGAATCCCCATTCTCGTAAAGGTACAACTTGTGGGTAGCCTTTTCTACAAGCAGAATGTGATGAGAAAATTTGCTATCCATCATTAAGATGTTAGCTGGGTAGAAATTTTTAACTTCTTGGGTATACCCGATGGTAGCGGTCAGAAATAGCGAAGCCGCAAAAAATAATTTTTTCAAAAATCCTCCAGAAGATTTCTCCTCGATTGTATTATGACCCTCTAGAGGAATCAATAAAGATATGACCTATCTGCCTGCAATCTTTGCCCTTATTGGTGCCGTTCGCTCTAGGAAGTTATGATTAGTGAAAGGCATTTAATGAACTACTATCTGTTACTTTTTAATCAGGACTCTTTGGATAACTTCCGAAATCGGATGGACGTACTTAGTCGTGCCCAAAATATTGAAAATAAAGAAGAGTTACAATCATGTCTTTCTCAGGGAGTTCCTGGAAACTCATTCTTTCTCATACCTTACTTGGGACTTGATGAAAAAATTGATGAGCTAGTGTTAGCTATTAAAGAGCAAGCTCCTCACGGGAAGATCATCTATTTAACTGAAGAAAGTGACGCTCACGAGTTGAGAAATCACCAGATGGGTCCAGCGGGCGGAGATGCCTATATTAATCCGGAAATTACCGAAAAGCAGTTTATCCAGATTATGGATGGGCTGAAGGCTCCGGACATAGCTACTCCACAAAACCGATTGGAGAGTCAGGTCGGTACTCAGTTCGGCGATTTATCCGATCTGGAGCGATTTAGAAACCATCCGCTCAATCGGCAAATAGATGAGCTTTTCACCTCGGTCATTGAGGTAAAGCAAAAAAAGCCGATGTGGCAAAGCTTGGATTCATTATCAGGAGCGGAAAGTGAAGAAAAAGAAGAAGGGGAATTTGTGGGTATAAAAGATCAGGAATTATCTCTGGATGACGGTGAAGAACTGGATCTAAGTTTGGGGGAAGATGAGAGCGTCGAAATCCCGAGCTTGGACGACGGCCTTGATCTCAGCCTTGATAGTGGAGATGAAGGTCTCGAATTAGGCGATCTGGAAATGATAGAAACCCCACAAGAGAGTGAGGATGAATTTTCTCTGAGCGATGAAGAGGAAGAAGGTCTTTCACTTGGGGATGATAATGATACTGAAGAAGGAGAGGATGAAGAACTCTCATTAAGCGAAGACGATGATGACTTCTTTTCTTTAGATGATGACAGTGCTGCTGAAGAAACAATAGAAAATATAGGTGAATTAAGTTTCGATGAATCGCTGTCCGATGATGGTCTTTCTCTCGATTTAGCTAGTGAGGAACCAGTTGAAGCCTTGGACGCAGGCGGATTGGAGTTTTCTGGGGATGATAGTCTTGAACTGAGTCTTTCAGATGATATTTCCACTGACGCAGCAGAGCCTTCACTTAGCTTTGCCGATGATGATTCGGTTTCTTTAAGTGGGGAGATGGATCTTTCTGAAGAAGCCAAAGAAAAGCTTAAAGAGATCGATGCGATTCTTGATTACGATGCTTCTCAGGTTCAGATCCGTAACGATCTCCTCGCCCAGGAAAACATCGATGAACCATTGGTTTCAGATGAGCTAGATTTAGGAAACTTGAGCTTTGATCAAACCAATGAGACTTCCTTAGAAGGGACCGGTGAGATAGAGGCAGCTCCGGTTGAGACTCAACCTAAAGAAGAAAAGACCAAACGTAAGAAGAAAGAGGCTCCTCCGATGGAAAAACATCAGGAGTACGGTGAGGAGCTGAAGGAACTTTCTTCAGCTTACTCAGGTGAGATGGAGCGGATGCAGGCCACTATCTCTAATCTTCGTACGGACCGTGAAGAACTTCTTTCAAAGATACAATCGTTAGAGGAAGAAAAGTTACTGCATAACCGTCAGTCTCTAAGCCTTAGAGCAGAACTTGATGAAAGGAAAATTGAGCTAACGATCATTCGTAAGAAATTGAATGAAGAGATTAATGAACTTAAAGACCGAGTAAAGCTTTTTGATGAGAAAAGGTTAATCTTAGAAGAAAAGAACCGGATTCTTACTCAAGAACTTGATAAGGCAGGACAAAAGAATAAAATTGATCTGAGAAAGGTTCAGAATAGGGAAAGAGAGCTTGAGCAAAAGCTTGAACTCCTGAAATCAGATGCTGAAACTCAAATCAGGAACCGGGATATAAAAATTCTTGAATTAAAGAGAAAAATTGACGCCATGGAGTTTGATATGGAATCAATTTCTCTACAAGAAAAGCGGTCGGTTGAAAGCCGCTTTGAATTGGAAGATAAACTTGAAAAGGCGATTAAGACTTTGCGGAGTGCGATCACCGTTTTGGAAGATGAGTCGGACCGTTCAAATGCCCTGGAAGCTTTGAAGAAAAATATTGATATGTAATGAATAAAAATCACGAGCAACTCGACATTCTGGCCATCGGTCTTGATTCGTTCTCCATTGAGACGATTAAAGAATCATTGCGCGAAAATAAGCTTAAGTACCAGTTGGTACTGATCAGTGACGTGAGTGAACTGGCCCCATTAAAGAAAAAACACTTTCATGCGGTCTTCTTTTATTCAAATCGTCAAAGTCAGAAAACCGTTGATGATATCCGACGTATTCACCAGTCAGTTCCAGGAGGAGGGATCACTCTTCTTTCTCCGAAATCCGATCTCCAGGGAATCGTTGGGGCCTTCCGGGCCGGGCTGTTTGATTTTCTTTCTCTTCCATTGGATAAACAGGAACTGCGAACGGTTATTTACCGTTTAAAAATTCATGGGGCCATTCAAAGCGGTAAATGGAATCCTGAGCGGGCGGTCCTTCATCTGTTTTCAAGACCGGAGAGTTTTGCAACTGTTCAGGACATCGCCATGAATCTTGATCAGTATTTGAAGATGTTCTTCATTAAAGAGAAAGAAATTGTCTTCACCTCAAATTTAAAGCTACAAGACTCTTTGAAGAAGAAACTTGGTTTCACCGAACACCAACTTCAACGCATTAAACGCTTTTTAAGTGATGAGACCGGTCTTATCTTTGGACTTCGTTTTATCCAGGACCGTTTTTATTTCCTGGTTAAAAGGGGAGACGGCAACCTCTCCTATATGGTGATGAAAAACAATTCCCGTTATCAGATAAAAGATATTTTAAGTGATTATCTCGCAAACGTCCTGAGAACATCACTGACAATCCTTTACCAGGCCAAGCGCCGGGAAGAGATTCGCATGCTGGCCTTAACTGATGAGGTGACAGGTATTTTCAATCAGCGAAAGCTTCTGGAAGACCTGGACCTTTACATTGGTCGTTATGAGCATGATCGAGTTGGGTTTAGCCTCCTTTTTGTTGATATCGACTACTTCAAGAATGTGAACGACCAATTTGGCCATGTGGTAGGAAGCCAGATTCTCATTGATATGTCTAATATTCTCAAGGTTCAACTGCGTTCGTCTGATCTGGTGTACCGTTACGGTGGAGATGAGTTTATTGTCCTCTTGCCTCGAACGAATTTAGAAGAAACTAAAAAAATCGCCCTCAGGATTTCTAACGCCGTTAAGGCCTTCGAGTTTGATATTGAAAAAGATAAAAAGTACCGCCTGTCTCTTTCTATAGGACTTGCGGAATTTCCAACGGACGCCCTAAGTGCTAAGGCCATCATCGATTTCGCAGATAAGATGATGTACATGTCGAAAAAGTCCGGCCGGGGTAAGGTCTTCCATGTAAATGAGGTTGTTGCCTGAAGTTTTCCCTCTTTCTGGGCCTATTTTTATCATTACCTGTCCTGGCCGATCCAAAGGCCATTTCGGCTTGCGAGAAAGAAATCCAAACTCACTGCACGAGTGATACTGACAGTAAAAGGCCCCTCGTCTGTCTTTTAAAACACGAGAAGGAACTTAATCAAAATTGTAAGCAAGAACTCCAACGTTTAAGTAAAAGCATCGAAGCCACCGGGAGTCGAGGAGGTGGAGGTCTATCTTCCTTTGGTGGTGTCATGGGTGGAATGGGACTTATGCCTCCCCAGAAAACGGTGGTCTCACTCAACGGGACTTTCGCACCAGAAGGTCGTCCAACTACCATTGAGCAATCGAAGCTGAGCATTGCGACTCCAATTTACTCAAAGAATGGGAGCTCTTTTGCGATGTCCGTTGGGGGCGGTCGAATTGGATTTAACGAAGCCCAATTCTTTGATAATGACGAGAAGGCCCCACAGGAACTTCATCGTTTTGATCTGGGGGCCCAGTACAGTACGACTCTAAAAAATAAGGGGTTTTGGGGAGTAAGAGGTTCCATCGGCTCGGCCAGTGATAAGCCTTTTCATTCAAAAGATGAGGTGACCTTCAGCCTGAATTCTTTCTACACCAAACCCTCTCCGGGAAACGGACAGTGGATCTACACGATTTTCCTTTCCAATAATAATTCTTTTGCCAACTACATACCGATTCCCGGTTTTATTTATCTCTATCGTAACCAGAGCTTTACCGGCATGTTCGGACTGCCTTTTTTAAGCATGCAGTGGACACCTAAGGCCCCATGGATATTTTCCATGTCGTATTTTATCACGAACTTTAATAGCGAAGTGGCCTATGGTCTTCGGGACCGCTTCCAAACTTTTGCGGGATTTGCTATTTCTCAGCAAAACTTCCTACGTGCTGACCGGGAAGAGGGAACTGATCGCTTATTCTTCAATGAGAAAAAAGTATTTCTAGGGGCCCGTTCTCCACTAACCAACGAGATCTCGGCGGAACTTCAATCGGGATTATCTTTTGACCGGAAGCTAAAAGAAGGGAAGAGTTTTAACGATACTGAGCTTGAAGCAGATTTAGGACGGTCTTGGTACATCAGTATGAATTGGAATTTTGTGATTTAATAGTATGTAGAAGTTGAGTTTTGATCTGACAGTTAATAGGAAAGTCCAGCTCGAATTGCTGGTGAGTTAAGATAGATGAACTTATAGAGAGATGAATAAGCAGGGTATTGATTTCTAACGCCTTCTAAGCCGTGCTGACGCTTTAAATAGATTTTGTCTTTCAGTTGTTTACTTTCCTATTAACTGTCAGATCAAGTTTTGATTTTTACAAAATAAAAGCCGCGTATTCTGAGAATACGCGGCCGAATCAAGATTACTTATTTCTGGCAGTAGGCTTTTTCGTAGTAGATTTTTTTGCCGCTGGCTTCGGAGTGAATCCGGCCTTTGGTGGAATTGATTTCGCTACCTTTTTCTTCACACTCTTCTTGGTTGTAGGTGCTGCAGGTGTTTTGGCCGTAGTGCTCTTAGATTTCGTTTTAAGTTTGGCGTTCTTTTTAATGAGCTGATCAAGCTTTGTTTGAAGCACATTAAGCTCTTTACGGTGACCATCAAGAAACTTCTTTGCTTTCTTTTCAATGTCACTTCTTTCTTTTTGAAGTTTCTTTTTTAGGTTCTCGAGATCAATTTGAACTTTGTTGTTTAAATCTTTTTGAGCATCTTTAACCAAGGTGTTCAGACTAGCTTTAAGTTCAGTAAGGTTAACTTCAGCAATGAAACTTTCGATCGTTGATTTAATTTCGTTGATCTTACTGAGAACTTTGGTTTTTGTTTCTTCAGACATGATATCCTCCGGTTTAGGTGTTCAATTGGTAACTAAGATTTTTACTCATCGGCATCCGATACCCAAAACCAAAGCTTTTGGCCTTAATCTTTAGAATGGGACAGAACTGTCTTCTTTTATACTCTGATTTTAAATAGAGATGAAGAACCTTTGTAACTTCTGCCTCATTATGACCCAATTCTAACAATTCTTTCTTTCCTAAACGGTAGCTTAAGAGACCTTCCAGAATCGGGTCGAGCCTTTCATATGGGGGAAGCGAGTCCTGATCGAGCTGATTATCCCGAAGCTCCGCTGAAGGCCCTCGGGTAATGATGCCTTCCGGGATAGGAGCGTTGTAATTTTTATTAATATATTGAGCGAGCTGGTAGACCTCAGACTTATAAAGATCCCCCAGGAGCGAAAGGGCACCAACAGAGTCGCCATATTGGGTAGAGTAACCAACTGCCAATTCAGATTTATTGGAGGTATTAATAACCACCGCTCCGGTTTGATTAGAACGGGTGTAGAGGAGGGTTCCGCGCAGGCGGCTTTGCACGTTTTCATCAGTCAGTCCGGCAAATGGCTCAGAGAAGGTCTGGGTGAAAGCATTTTTTACTGCAGAATGAAGAAATTTAATCGGGAAATAAGAAAGAGGGATATTAAGCTTTCGGCACATTTCTTCGGAAAGCTGAGTGGAAACCGGGGAGGAAAACTGGCTGGGCATGTAAATGGCCTCCAGCGCCTGGCCTGGTTTAAGGCCCAATTTAACAATCGCCAGAACTAAGGCGGAATCCATCCCTCCAGAGAGGGCGACCAGGAATTTTTTAAATCCACTTTTGGTCGCATATTCCTGAAGACCAAAAATCAAAGCTTCCAGAACACTGGCACACTCTTCATCACTTAATCCTTGAAGCGCCAGCATTTTTTGACTTTTGTCCAAGCGAGGAGCAAAGAGCCCTTCCCAGGTGTTTTCCGGAAGTTTAACGACTTTCTCCTGATACTCACCCTTAATTTCTTCCAGGTTAACTTCCTGGGAGTCGGCTTCAAAGGACTTTAACTGGGTAATGACTTTGGATCCTGCCATCACAAAGCTAGTGCCATCGAAGAGGATTTCATCTTCTCCTCCGACGCGGTTAAGGTAGAAAAAGGGGCAGGAAAAATCGAGCGAAATGGTTTTAGCGCGATTCAGGCGCTTCTTTATTTTGGCCACATCATATGGAGAGGCCGAAAGATTAATCACTCCATCGAGTGATAGATTCTTTTCTTTTGCTTCCTTCAGCATTAATTCGCAAGGGTCCAGATCATGAAAACTTGAAGGCCACATATCTTCGCAGATAAGAAGACCAAAAGTTTTTCCCTTAAATTGGTAGAAGGTATTCTCACTCCCTTTGGAAAAATACTTCTGCTCATCAAAGATGTCGTAGTTAGGTAGGAGTCTTTTCGTATAGATTTTTTTTATTCCTTCACCGGGAATCACTTCGTATATCACATTATAGATCTTAGTCGGAACGCCATTTGTTTCCATTTGGTAATCAAGTCCTCCCATGAGGGCGCGCCACTGACCTGACTGTTTTTTGGCCCAAAGTGCGAGATCGTTCAGGTGTTCCTGGTAATTATCGATAAAAGGTCTCTGCAAAACCAGATCATTTAAGGGGTAGCCCGTGAGGAAAAGTTCCGGAAAAAGATGAAGGCCATCCCCCTTCAAAAAATTCACCGTCGACTCAAAAATAGCGTCAAAATCCGCTAGAGTATGATGGGTTTGGTGGAGAATCAGTGTTGTTTTCATATGAGAGTCCATTGCTACTTGACACGTCGCCTAAAAAGAGGGTATTTGAGGACCTTCTGATTATACAAAAAAAGAACTTAAAAAGAGAGTACTCATGCAGAAATCTGGGCAAACTCGCGTCTTAATCATCGGAGCAGGACTTGCTGGCTCGGAAGCTGCCATGTATCTGGCCAATAATGATGTTTCGGTGGTCCTCATCGAAGGGAAAACTCTTCAATTGAATCCCGCCCAAAAGATTCCAACTTTTGCTGAGCTTGTTTGTACCAATTCTTTAAAGTCTCTTGATCCCTATTCCGCCCACGGACTGCTGAAATCTGAAATGAAGGCCCTGGGATCTTTTATTATAGAGTCTGCTGAAAAGCATGCTGTACCGGCCGGAGATGCTCTGGCCGTTGACCGCGAAAAATTCTCTTTAGAGATAACGGAAAAACTTAAGGCCCATAAAAACATTCAAATCGTAGAACTAGAGGCTGATGACCCGATGAAGTTAAAAGCTCAGTTTGAATGCGATTACGTTATCGTGGCGACGGGTCCTCTTACAACGAAGGCTTTGGAGAGCTGGATCACGAAAGAAGTGTCTGGTGATGATTTTTACTTTTACGATGCGATCGCTCCGGTAGTCGATGCAGATACTTTGGATCTCAGTAAAATGTATTTTAAAGACCGCCACAAGGAAATGACCGAGGGGGGGATTATCTCAACTCGGCCATGACTAAAGAACAGTATTACGCTTTTATTGAAGAATTAAAAAACGCGGAAAAGGTTCCTGCCAAAGATTTTGAGGACTGGAAGTTTTTTGAGTCTTGTTTGCCGATAGATCTTATGGCCGAAAGAGGTCCTGATACGGCCCGCTTTTCGTGTATGAAACCGGTGGGGCTTGAGCCTGATATTAACGGCAAGTGGCCTTTTGCGGTTGTGCAACTTCGTAAGGAAAACCTCTTAGGATCGGCCTACAATTTAGTGGGCTTCCAGACCAGGCTCACTTATAAAGAGCAAGTTCGGGTCTTCCGCATGATTCCAGGATTAGAAGAAGCAAGCTTTATTCACCTGGGGTCTTGTCATCGCAATTCTTTTTTAAACGCCAGAAAGCTTCTCGATTCAGATCTACGTTCCAAGAAGTTTCCGGAGCTTTACTTCGCAGGCCAAATTACTGGAGTTGAAGGATATACCGAATCGGCTTCTATGGGGCTTTATGCCGCGTTTCAGTTATTTCGAAGGATCAAGGGACAGGAACCACTAAGCTTTCCGGTAGAGACAGCGATGGGTGCTTTAGTTAATTATATTATGACTATTGAGAAGCCATGCCCTTCTAATATTAATTTTGGTCTCATCCCTTCCATTGAATTTACAAAGGAAATGAAGAAAGCGGGTGGTAAAAAGCTTAAGAAAGAACTTGTCGCTCGCAGAGCACAAGAAGTTTTCCAAAGCTTTACTTCTTCGTTAAGATAATTCCCATGACTGGAACCTTCTTAATCATCCTCGCAAGTCTTCTCTGGGGTATGGATACCCTGATTCGCTATCCTTTAGTGGAGCGCGGAATTCATCCAGTCACCATTGTTTTTTATGAGCACTGTATCCTTTCTTTGATTTTTTCTTTGGGTCTTTTGGGTCAGTTAAAAAAGTTAGGAGAATTGAAGCTCGTTGACCTGGTGAGCTTTTTTATTGTGGGTGGTTTTGGTTCGGCCATCGCCACCGTGGCCTTCACGGAGTCATTTCAATATTTAAATCCATCCTTGGTAATCCTTCTTCAAAAACTTCAACCGTTGGTGGCCATTACCCTGGCCTCTCTCGTTTTAAAAGAAGAGATTCAAAAGCAATTTCTCATTTGGGCTTTTGTTTGTTTAATTGGCGGACTCCTGGTGAGCTCTCCCGATATCGAGCGCTTCTATATCTTGATGCAATCAGATTTTGGTGCTGTTACTTCAGACGTGGCGATCAAAGGTTATGGATTGGTGGCCGTCTCCATTCTGGGGTGGGGAGCGGCGACAGTTTTTGGAAAACGTCTTTCCCTCTCAGGTTTTGAGCCGAAATCGATCATGGCCGGAAGGTTCTTAACAGGTCTCTTGATGCTTCTGCCCTTTGTGCACTGGAATCAGTCCATGATTCTTCCAGCGGGGGAAGATTATTTAAAAATTTTAGTGATGGTTATCATATCGGGAGCTCTGGCCATGTGGTTTTATTACCAAGGGCTTAAGCGCTTATCGGCGAAAACGACGGCCATTGCCGAGATGTTTTTTCCGTTTTTTGCCATCATTGTAAACTGGATATTCCTGGGTAAGCAGCTCACCGAGCTTCAGCTCTTTGGAGGCGCTATCCTTATTTTCGGATCCTTCGTGATCCAGTTAAAGAAGTACTAATATGAAAACAGCAATTTTAATTGATTCTCTCTTATACCGTGACGATGCAACTTTCTTACTCGAGCTGGTGTTAAATCTTTTTCCTAACTCCGAAATTTACACCATCACTCATAAACGAGGTGGAATTCTCGGAACTATTGAAACGCGTCCGATTGTTTCTTCTTTCCTCTCTCATAAATCCAGCGACCGGGATGTTTTAAGTAAGAACTTCTGGATCATGCCAACAGCAGTAAAAGGTATTCCTTTTCATAGTAGTATTGAAAAAGTCATTGTCTTAAGTCGTGGCTACATTCATGGGTTAAGTCTTCCTGACCACGTAGAAAAACTTCTCTACATCATTGATTGGGATTTAATCGATC
>JAEYUK010000066.1 GCA_023432655.1 Pseudomonadota bacterium
GTACTTATTATTGTGAAAGGCCCCCGCCTTCCCGGCAACGAGCCCAGAACTATTGATAGCAATAGACTCCTCCTGGAACATATCTTCACCGAGCTTTACATAGCGCTGATCGGAAAGAGCGAGATTAAAGAGCGTCGGAAAAATATCTTCATGAGAGCCAAATCTCGTATCATCTATCGAGGAAGGTCTATAGGCATCAGGGATTCTGAGAAAGAAGGGTACTGAATAGCGGGTAAATTCCTGATCATGCCCAACCCCTTTAGAAATCCAGAAGCTGTGATCTCCTGTGAGGGCGACAATAGTCTTTTCATTTAAACTTGTGAGCCGAATCTTGTTTAAGAATTCGGCCATTTTCTGATTTGAATACTGAAGACCTTCAAACCGTTTACGAGCAATCTCTTCCGGGACAGTGATCTTAGCTTTTATCGTTTCAGTGAACTTCAAATCCCTTAACTGATAGGTTGAAGGGTACTCAAAAGGCGGATGATTAGAGGTTGTGAGGACGAGGAAAAATTGCGGTTTAGTGGCCGTTCTTAATTGCTCATCAATAAATGAATAGAGATATTCATCAAAAATTCCCCATTCATTACCAATTTCCCGAGGAGCGATATGCCCAAGTTCCGGCATGGCCTCTTTTATTTCATCAGCTCCCCATAAGTGATCATACTTCTGTGCACTCAGGTATTTTCCTAAATCGCGCCAACCCAATTTCCCGCCATAGACAAAATGAGTGTCATAACCGCTTTCCTTAAAAGGCAAGTTTCCCGCCGATTTTAAAGATGTTTTCATATACTCGGATTCAGACAAGAAGCGGGCCCCGGGACGAATCACCTGAGAAACAGCAACGGAAACAATACTTCCAATCGTTCCATTCTCCGCCGGAAGAAAATTTTTAAAAAGAATACCTTTATCAAAATGCTGCTTTAAATCACCCAAGATAGAAAAACTATCTGAGTTATAGGAATCCCAAGATGACCCAAAACTCTCCATGACCACGAGAACCACATGAGGCGGATTTTCTTTTAGAAATTGATTCGGCTTAGTCTTAACTTCCAGTGCTTCTGATAGGTCCTTACCTTGGGGAGCAAATCCAAATGCCGCCTGGTAAGCTTCTTCCCATGAATTAAATCCACTTGATCTAAGGTAATTGAAATTGTCTTTCCCGTAGGTCTTACGGATTTTCAAAGCACGGTTAAGTGTCAAAGCACCATTGAGGGCAATTTCATTGATGAATTCATTACCACTGATATGAGCATCTTCCACGGATAAGGGCAATCTGGTGAAATTCCCCCTGGCAAATAAGGCAATAACAACCAGTCCAAGCAAAAAGGCTGCCGGCATTTTTAGATTAAACTTTTTCTCTTTCAGATCAAACTCAAAGGGAGAGAAGAGAAATTTGATAAAACGATAGAGGGCATAGTGAAGCGAGAAAACAATCGTAAGCCAGAAGAGCAGATTATAATTCTTATAAATTGAGATGATGACCGCTTGTGTGTCATCTTCAAAAAAGCCAAAGAATAAGACGTTCAAATGATCCTGGAAATAAGAATAGAACCCGTAATCAAAAACATAGAGCCAACAGAGAAGAAAGTAGCCAAGACATAAAAATGAGACGATTAGGAAACGACTAATTTTAAGATTTGCCTTCCCAGGAATAAAATAGGCAAGATTCAGAAGTAGAAAAGGAACAGCATTAATGTAGGCCAAAGGCATAAGATCAAAACGAAGACCTAACCAAAAGGCTTTCTGTAACTCCGACACATTTTGAATTAATTCTTTCCAGTCACCAAAATAAAGAGCGAACGAAGCTCGGGCGAGAGACATCAGGGCCAAAAAAATGAAGAAAAGGAAAATGAGATTCTTTAGCCAGCGCCAGTAATAGTTTCTGAAAGACAAATTCATAAAATGACCTCAATATCCGGTCATCATATCAATCCGAAGAACAGATTGCAATTTAGTCCTCATCGTCATTATCACCAAACATCAGGTTGCGTTCAAAATCTTCAGGGTTTGTGGAATTACCTTTGGCTTCTTCCATCGAAATGATTCCATCTTTATAGAGCTTAGTGATGTGCTGATCAAAACTTTGAGCGCCTGATCCGTTCTTACCTTTTTCGATATAAGTATAAATCTCTTTGGTTTTTGATGAGTCTAAAATGGCATCCCGAATACCTGGATTATTAATCATGATTTCCTGAGCAGCGACTCGTCCTTTACCATCGATCGTTTTAAGAAGTCTCTGCGAAATTGTGGCATGAATGTTGTCGGCAATTCTCGTCCTCACCACCCCCTGCTCCTCCGGAGGGAACATGGAAATAAGCCTTCCAATCGTACTAAGGGCATCGGTAGTATGAACTGTACCAAAAACTAAGTGACCGGTTTCAGCTGCCTTTAAAGCAATCGAAATTGTTTCCGCATCTCGCATTTCTCCGATGAGAATAATATCAGGGTCCTGTCTTAAGGCCGACCGCAGGGCCGAATTAAAATCAGAAGTATCCTGGCCAATCTCTCTTTGTGTAATTCTCGCCTTAATTGGAGTATGGACGTATTCCACCGGATCTTCCAATGTGAGGATGTGAACCGCAGAAGTTTTATTGATGTAGTTGATCATGGCGGCCAGAGTTGACGATTTACCGGAACCTGTAGCGCCTGTAACTAAAACTAGTCCCGCATTGGCGCCCGCAATTTTATTGATAACATTAGGAAGCTTTAGATCTTCCGTGGTGGGAACCTTGTCACTAATGAGCCTTAGAATAATTCCTAGTTTCCCCTGATAGCGAAGAATGTTGTAACGAACGCGACAGACATTCGGTACTGAAAAAGAACCATCGTGCTCTTTTAACTTATCAAGACCGGCCAGAACATCAGCATCTTTGATCATTAATTTACAAACTAGTTTCAAATCATCATTAGTCAGAGGGTCGGCTTTTACCGGAACTAAATCTCCTCGCAAGCGAAAACATGGTTTTTCATCCGTCCGCAAATGAATGTCACTTACATTTGAAGCTGCGGCCGATTTAATAATATTCAGGAACGTTTCTTTGCTTAATGCCATGAACCATCTCGATGCTTAATAAAGTATGACTAACTTATCGTAAGGACTGAAGAAATATTGAGCTAGAATGAAGTTCTCTGACTATACTGGTCTACTTTACTAATTATTTGATAATCCGATGAGAATGCTATGGGTGAGTTCTGGGATAGCGAAGATATTTTTACCGATGGAGATCAATACTTTGATCAGATGATTGCTGATATTGATGAGGCCAAAATCTATGTCACAGTCGAAGTATACATCTTTAATGACGACCTCCTGGGACGAAGAATTACCGATCACCTGATCAAGGCACACAAACGAGGAGTTAAAGTTCAAATCATCGTGGATGGGGTTGGAAGTTATAGCTTTTTTAATCGGCTCCACGACGTTTTTAACAAACAAGGGATCATGGTTAAGATGTATAACCCACTTCCCTTTTATCATCCTCTCTATGGGGAACTTAATCCCATTAGAAAACTTAAAATCTTCCGGGCCCGTTTATGGCGGATTAACCGTAGAAATCATCGAAAGATTATTACTATCGATCAAAATATTATGTTCACCGGTAGTTTCAATATCACCGCCGAACCAACCCGCTTTTATATCGCTAAGCCTTGGAAAGACATGGGTGTTAGGGTGACTGGCCAACGAGTGAAGTTTGCTGTCCTTAACTTTAAAAAGAATTGGAAGCTCAGGGATTATTATCGCTACAAGAAACAATTCAACAGGGAAACAGAGAATCGAATCAATTGGAGAAACTCTCCCCTGCTCCTGAACAATACCCTCTTTATGAAACGTTTTTTTCTTAAAAACTTTCTGAAACGAATTGACCAGGCCCAGGAAAGAATCTGGCTCATGACACCTTACTTTATACCCAAGCGTCGAATGATTCGCGCGCTAGGACGAGCTGCCAGACGAGGGGTTGATGTGCGGGTGATGATTTCCCTTAATACTGATGTTAAATTCTTTATTTGGTTGCAGTACTTCTACTACCCTTACTTACTCGGTAAAGGGGTTAAAATTTACCAATATACTGAGACGGTTTTGCATGCCAAAAACTATATCATCGATGATTTTATGACTATTGGTTCCACGAACTTAAATCATCGAAGTTTCATTCATGACCTGGAAGTCGACTTGGTTATCCAGGAAGAAGAGAATAAGAAAAAGGTGAAAGACCATTTTATCGCTTCGACATTAGCTCAAAACTCCATTACGCTGGAAGGTCTAAAGCAGCGCCCTTTATGGGACCGTGCCCTTTCCAGATTCTTTTTCTTTTTTAAATATTGGTTTTAACTATGATACTCAGAATCCTCTCCTACAATATCCATAAAGGTTTTACGATTGGTAATCGGGATTTTATTCTCGAACAGATAAGACTTGCACTAAGAGAAATGAACGCGGATGTACTCTTCTTACAGGAAGTGTTAGGCGATCATCAAGATAAGAAATGTAAAATCCCTGATTGGAAAACGGCGATTCAATTTGAGTATCTCGCTGACAGTGTCTGGCCTCATTTTGCTTACGGTAAGAATGCCATTTATCCGGAAGGGCACCATGGCAACGCTATCCTGAGTAAATTCCCAATTCTCGATTGGCAGAACCACGTCATCTCAACAAATCGCTTTGAGCAAAGAGGACTGTTGAAGTGTAAAGTTCAGATACCCGATACAGGACAAGAGTTACTTCTGGCCAATACCCATCTCGATCTCACTCAGAAAGGGCGAAATCTGCAAATGAATATGTTGGTAAAACATATGGAACAAGAAGTAGATACACCCTGGGTTCTGGTGGGTGACTTCAATGATTGGAATAAGAAAATTTCTCCTCGAATAGAACATCTGTTAGAAGCGGAAGAGATCTTCAAGAAGATTCACGGAAGGTATCCTCCGACTTTTCCTTCCTTTTTGCCGGTCTTATCTTTGGACCGAGTCTTCATCCGGAAAGTTCAGGCGATAAAAGCCGTCGCTTTAACAGATTCCCATTGGAAAAACCTTTCCGATCACTTGCCTCTCTATGTGGAAATAGAAATCTAGTTTATTGAAAATTTGTGGCCATCAGCGAAGGCATAGCATCTCCCGATGAAACGCAGTTCTTCGCCGTTCACGACAATGCCAGCTCCATCAGGACAGGCATAAATCACTTTTTGATGAAGTTTAGAGTATTTTTTAAAGACAGCATCGTAGCGAGCAGAGTTTTTAAAGTGAGGAAAGAACAGATGGTCGACTAAGTTTAAGGCACTTAGATTTGAAATATTCACTGTGTTCTCGTCGCGGTCAAATTCTGGATAGGCCGCCATTTCAATATTTTCTGTCATCATGATGGCCCCGGCAGAGAGACCTGTCAGGACTCCTCCACGTTGGGCAAATTTCCTAAGCTGTGGCAACAGTTTTGCTTTACGAAGGCTATTCAGGAAATAAAACGTATTTCCTCCTGCCAGATGGATAGCATCACTTCTCATCACTTCCTGGAAGAGAATTTTATCAAATGGAATATCCACCGGGAAATGAATGAACCGAGAGATCTTAAATTTCGAGTAGTGCTTAACAAAGGCCTTAAATTCTTCCTCTGATAAATAAGATGAAGACGGGATAAAAGTAACTACAGGATTCTTTTTTCCCAAAAGCTCTATGAACGCTCGATCGAGATGTTGATTCTCTTTGGCCAGCCCCCCGCTATAAAAAACGAGTTTCATAACCCCTCACGGCACTCCCGTACAATCGAATAAAGATTTTGCATGATATTCTTATATCGTGGAGGGATCTCACTTGGAACTTTTTTATTATCCGGATTGAGATTTTGATAAGAAGAAAATTCTTTAGCGAGAGCATAAAGCTCATCTGCTGAAAGTTTTGGCCTTAGCTTCTGCACTTTTTGAACAATATAAGTAATAGAGTCTCCAGTCACCCGGTCATACTTATTAATAATTGATGAGCGCATGGTTAGTTCCAGGAAAATCTGAGATAAGGACATATGACTTTCCTTCTCTACGGCCCGAACTAAATCTAAATAAGCTTTCTGATAGCGATTGATTTGTTTTTTTCTGATCTCAGTCAGTTTGAGGTCAGCTTTTTTGGCATAAGAAGATTTGGTGATTTCTGTAAATTCCTGAGGAGTGAGAAGGGCCTGTCTGGTCAAATAGATCTGCGGAAATTCCCTTAGAATATCTCTCATACAAAAGATCGCATCCCTATTTATTCCATCAGCAACTTTATAGATACCCCTCTTCGACTGGGCCCGCTCGAAGTAAGAGAACGTTTTTCTGAATTTGGTTATGAGATGGCGATGATTATTAAATAAAAGATCCTGGTGTTGCTTTTTAAAGCCAATTTTTTGAACCAGGTTCCGATCTTTACTCTCGATAAAACGTTTATCAAAATATTTCAGGATCTCGTGTTTTCTAAATTGAGAGATGGATTTTTTCTTGCCGGTAGATAAATAGTCCGCAATTTGAATAAAGCATTGGGCGATGTAGCGGGCCTTTTGTCGCTGCTCCAGGATGGTAGTCGAGAACCTCTGAACATCATCGTAGCGGTACTCTGCATGAAAC
>JAEYUK010000143.1 GCA_023432655.1 Pseudomonadota bacterium
CACCACTTTAGCGAGAGCTAAGTTAGTGGGAGATCAATTTAGTGATTTTAAAATTCTTTTTTCGGCGGATAAAAGCACTAGCGATTTACATTTTGGATCTCGTATAGAGTTTTATAAAGATTATATTTTCGTCACTTCTGGCGAAAGAGAAGAAAGAAAACTCATCCAAAAGAAAGATAATTACTTAGGAAAAATTGTGCGTTTAAAAGAAGATGGATCATCTCCTGAGGTCTGGAGCTTAGGCCATCGTAGCCCTCAAGGACTAGTTATAAGACCCGGGACCAGTGAACTTTGGGAAGCCGAAATGGGTCCTCGTGGTGGAGATGAAATTAACCTCATAAAAAAAGATGCCAACTACGGCTGGCCTGTGGTGACTTATGGCCGAGAATACTATGGACCCAAGATTGGTGTTCCAAAAAAGGAAGGAGTTGAAGAGCCCCTGGTTTATTGGGTTCCTTCCATCTCGCCTTCCGCCATCACTTTTTGGAAGAATGATCTTTGGATCGGCACCCTCTCTGGTGAGCATCTAAGAAGACTTGAGCTTGATGGATTAAAAGTAAAATCTCAAAAAGAATTCTTTAAAGACCTGGGCTGGCGATGGAGAAATGTGAGATCTGGCCCAGATGGCCATCTTTATTTTTCAACCGACGAAGGGCGTCTGGGAAAAGTCATTTCAATTGAATAAAAGTGGCACTTGAATTGCTCTTCCTCTTAGGAGGAAGGGCCTATGAAAAGTGTCATCTCTTATATCCTCATCCTCTTGAGTTTTTTGTCCTGTGGCGACGAATATGAAGACATTGCTTCCCAGATACTCCCCGAAACTGAGGAAGTCAGTTTAGAAATTTTAGTTGATCGCTCTGATGTCATTTGGGGTTTTGACTTTCTACCTGATCAGCAAATTATTTTCACTGAAAGAGCAGGACAAATTTTTATCTTTAATCCCCAAACCAAAGTCACCACACCGGTAACCGGGGTGCCGGAAGTCGCCGCCGGTGGCGAGGGCGGTCTTCTGGATTTACGTCTTCATCCCGATTTTAGAAATAATAAGGAAGTCTACTTTTGTTATACTGAAGGGGCTCCTGGTGGCAGGACTCAGTCCTTAGGAAGAGCGGAGCTTCAAGGAACAAGTCTCATCAATCAGGAGCGAATCTTTACCGCAGGAAATCCTAACTCAGCTCCTAATCACTTCGGTTGTCGGATTGAATTTAGTGGGAACAATCAATTATTTCTAACCATAGGTGATCAAGCCGATGGTAATCTCGCCCAAGACCCTAATGTCTTTCAAGGAAAAATTATTCGATTAAATACGGATGGCCCTAATGTTGAAATTTTTAGCTCAGGTCACCGGAACCCGCAGGGGCTTACCACTCACCCCACGACCGGCGTACTCTACTCCTCGGAGCATGGCCCAGTTGGCGGAGATGAACTTAATATCATCACACAGGGTAGTAATTATGGCTGGCCCTTAGTGACTCAGGGAAGAAGTGCGCCGGGTTTTGTTGATCCCATTATTCACTGGTCCCCTGCTATCGCTCCATCAGGAATTATTTTTTATACCGGAAATCAAATACCCCAGTGGCAAGGAAACCTCTTCATCGCGACTTTAAGAGGAGAACATATCCGAAGGCTCGTCGTGAGTGGCGATAAGGTTCTGGAAGAAGAACTTATCTTTGAAAATTTTGGAATAAGATTCAGAACCCTTCGAACCGGTCCAGATGGATTTCTCTATGTCTCAACGGATGACGGGAGAATTGGAAAAATTACGCCGGTCCAATAGTCGAAAGCACTCTTTTAATTTCGATATCCTCAGAACATTTATAGTGACCTAGTGGACAGGCCTTATGTCCATGGAGCCCGCAAGGTCTGCACGAGAGTGAGTCCCCCACATCGATCACCACGGAATCATCCGCTAGCGGAGTGTATCCGAATCCAGGAATGGTGGAGCAGAAAATGGCGGTGGTTTTGGCGTTCATGGAACTAGCGAGATGAAGTGGAGCCGAATCATTTACAAAAACTCGTCGAGCTTTTTTCATGAGTGCTGCTGAATCTAAGAGATTTAAAGCGCCACAGAGATTTTCCGTGTTAGGAAGATCTTTTCTGATACGGTCACAGAGTTCTTTATCCCCGGGACCTCCGGTGAAATAAACTTTTCCAAGCTTCACGAGTTCCTGAGTGAGTTCCCGAAATTTGTGCTCGCTCCAGGCCTTGGTAAACCAGACCGAGGCCGGTGCCACCACGAAATAATTATCCGTAATAAAAGGAGCAACCTTATCCAGGTTTTTTTGTGCTATCGGAAGTTCTGGTTTGTAAACTTTGGAGTTATCCACAATTTGATAACCCGGAATGAGCTCAAGATTTCTTTGAACCTCATGCCAGCCCCGCGGATCAGGAATCTGATGATTTACTTTTCTGGTGTAAAACATACTTAAAGGATTTTGTTTAAAGCCCGCCTTAAAAGGCGACTTCATCATGGCGGCGACCAATCCAGAATTAAAATGGCGGTGAAGATTAAAGACCATATCAAACTTAATCTCACGAAGCTCAGAAATAAGCCTCATAAGGTTTTTGGTCTTTCCCCCGGCCTTATCCCAAACCCAGGTTTTCTCAATCGTCGGGAGCCCCTGAATGACGGACTCATTTCCTTTGCGAAGAAAAAAATGAATCTTTGAATCAGGGTAGTGTTCTTTGACAGCACGTGCAAAGTGACTGGCAAGAATGGTGTCTCCAATAAAAGCCGTTTGGATGATGAGAATAGTTTTAGACGAGGTGTGGGCCATACGTTAAGATTAACACACTATTATGGAAAAGATCACGGCGATAATCCCTACATTCAATGAAGAAGTTAATATTAAAGAAGCGATTGAATCAGTCCTTTGGTGTGACGAAATCATCGTAGTTGACTCCTTCTCTACCGATAAAACGGTGGAAATTGCGAAATCCTTTCCACAGGTTCGCCTCCTTCAGCATGAGTACGAGCATTCCGCCGCTCAGAAGAACTGGACTATTCCCCAGGCTTCGCACCCATGGATTTTTCTCCTGGATGCTGATGAAAGACCGACTCCGGAACTTGTAAATGAAGTGAAGGAAGTGGTGAAAAACGGCACCAAATACTCCGGCTTCTGGATTTACCGCCGGAATAATTTTATGGGGAAACGAATTGATTACTCGGGCTGGCAGTCGGATAAAGTGATTCGTCTCTTTAAGCGCGATGAGTGTAAGTAC
>JAEYUK010000237.1 GCA_023432655.1 Pseudomonadota bacterium
GGCAATAAATAACTAAATATAACTCTGACCGGTAGCAAAGATTCCCGCCGGAAGAATCCTTCCATCGTTTTGGTGTTTCACACCTAATTCGCCACAGTTTGTTCGTTTCCATCTCTTGTCATAGATAATGTTTTTCAATGCTTCCATCTGAACCCCTTGAGTGTGGCTCGAAAGGAAGAGAAATGAATTATCTTTGTTAAGAACTGAGAGCATGGCCTCAACGAGCAGGTGGATGTGTTTTTCAAAATCCCAAACCTCTTTTTTTACCCCATGGCCCCAACTTGGTGGATCCGCCAGGATTCCGTCGTAGATGAAATTCTTTTTGAATGAGTGCCGAATGAATTCCTGGGCATCTCCGTGAACCCAGCGGATGCTATTGTCACTGATTCTACTAAGTTTTTGAGATTCCTTACCCCAGTCCAGAACGCCTTTAGAGCTATCGACGTGGTAAACTTCTGCTCCGGCCAGGGCCATCGTAAGGCTGGCACAACCGGTATAACCAAAAAGGTTCACCACTTTCGGGGCCCGACCGAGTTTTTCTTTAAGAGCTTTTACCTCATGATACAGCCAAATCCAGACCGGAATTTGTTCAAAGAAGACTCCGCAGTGACCAAAGGAAGTAAATTTTAATTTGAACTGAAGGGTTTTTCCGTCAATCTCCCAAGGGAAGGTGAGATTAGGTGAAGGATCTTTTTTGTGTTCCCATTTACCGCCGCCATCCTTTGTACGGATAACATTGGAAGTCACCTGGTTCCATTCAGTGTCTTTTAAAATGGGCTTCCAAATGGCCTGTGGACTAGGGCGGTTTACTTTTATTCCTGAGATAACTTCAAGTTTCCGGCCTAGACCTGAGTCCAGGAGCTGATAATAGGGCAAATTTTCTGTGATCATTTAATTTTAAACGTAACCTGTATATTAGTTGAATAGTTCTGAGTACCGGCCTCAATTTGCACTGGGGCCGAATCCATCATGGTCTTCATAGCACCTAAGCGGTGCTCAGGAAAGGGCCCAGGAATGTTTGGGACTTCATTGAGAAGAATGACTTCACCAATTTTAAATCCCAAACGTTTGGCCAATTGCTTGGCCTTTTCACGAGCATCGTCGGCGGCGATATCCAGACACTTCAAATATTCTTCCCGGGATTTTTCCAGGGATAAAAAAGTTGTGAGATTGCCCACATTGATAATGCCTACTTCAGAGGCTTTCATCATGGTTTCACCAATTCGGGAAATTTCACTGGTTGTGACTTCTAAATTCAGGGCCGCTTTATAGCCTTTATCGACATAGCGCTCTTTTTCGTACTCACGGACTGGGTAAACATTGTAGTTGGAGTTTTTTAGCTCCAGGTCTTTCAGATTAAGTTTTTTAATTTGAGCTTTAAGCTTTTCAACTTGTTCAGTGGTTCTCTTAACCGCTTCTTTCTGGTCTTTAGACTGGTTTTCAGCAGTAAAAATGAGTGTTCCCCGATCTGGTGTGACCTTAATCTGGCAGCTTCCTTGAACCTGGATTTGTGGATCATCGGCCTTGGCACTCACATAGGTCATGAGTGACAAAGCAACGAGAATAAATGATTTCATTCAATTCCTCTAAGCGCTAGATCGCGTGCTGTTACAGGAGAGTTTTCATCGTCGAGATCAACGATATAGAGTAGACCTTTAATGCTCACTTCATTTGAGTATTTTGGGGCCATGTCCATCGCTCTCATGACATCATCAAGAAGTTCGCGTTGGTCTTTATAGGTAACGTTACCATAGGTGTTTTCTCTTTGAGCTATACAGCCACTGGTGCGCATGAAGGGGAAATAAGGCGTTGAAGGATCTTTATTGATTTTTCCCGTTCCGTGAATCCTTAGAAGATTTCTTCCAATGTCACGGGCCACCACCGCTGGCTTCCACCAGTCACTTTGATGAGAAGATTCCGGGATTAGTTTCTTGGTCAGGGCTTCACTTTTTGATTTTGGAATGAAATTTAAAATCATTCTTCTGAACTTTCCAAAAGAGAGCTGTTGATCAGCGGCCGGCATGACGGAATCGATGGTTAAAACTCCCGCTGGAGTGTTTCCGTTACGAGAATAACTTGGAATCCCTCGCGCCGATGATGCCAGGGCCGGGTTAGTCCAAATGGATCCGTCTTGATTTCTTACGATTTCACCATGAATGTCCTTCATAACCATGAGGCACGGATAAAGGCGGTTATCGCGACAAAACATAAAGAGCTTAATTGATTTCACATATTCACCATTCATATAGGTCGTGACGTCTGGCGTGTGGTGAAATAAATCGGCTATCATGGCCGTTGAAACTTCCTCTGCTTTTACTTCTTCCGCAGCAATATCAAAGTATTCTGGATGATTTTTTGCGCGATAAATAATTTCATCGTGACCAGCTTTTAGTATCTCAGCTTCGTAAGCGGCAATGGTATAGATTAATCTGGTATCAACACTTGGAATGAGAAGCACGTTAAGCAACTCTGCCTCCAACAGTCCAGGAAGGCGTGAAACCTGGCGGTACTTCATTTTAAGAATGGCCACTCTTAATTGATCAGTTAACTCATAATGAAATGGGTCCATTTCATCTAAAAACTGCAAGGCACTGCTATTACCTTCTTCGGTTAAATCCCAAAGTGCATCTACAAAGAGAGTTTGTTCCTGTGGTGAAAAAGACAGAAAGTGATTGAAACCTTTTCCTGATTCGATTTTTTCTTGAAAGTCATAGTAAAGAACTTCTTCGATGACATTTTCTTCAATGGGGCCAGCAGACCAGGCATTTGATAGTACAGTCAGGGCCAAAGCAAGCGACATCCAGTGTTTCATGCTGTAATTCCTTTTTAAATTAGTCGGAGACTATAAAGCGTAACTTTTAAGCTTTTAACCGACAAGAGAAAGTTAAAAAATGAACCTCCCCTTGGACAAGCGAGACCGCATTAATCTGTTTTGAAGCTTTTCCTCAGAAAATCTTAACGAACTCCCCAAGTTACCGAAATTATTTATTGACATGGAGCCTTGATCTTGACGTTATATTAAAAAGTATTAACTTATGAGTGTTCCCCTTTGGAGCAAATTTAACGGAGTTATTATGTTTAAACGTATTTTTCTATTTATGCTGACTAACGTTTTAGTGTTGGTTTCAGTCAGTATTATTTTAAGTGTTCTTGGAGTTGGTAATTATCTGACAGCATCTGGGATCGATTATCGCGCCCTCATGATTTTCTGTTTGGTCTGGGGTTTTGCAGGTTCAGGAATCTCGCTCTTACTTTCTAAATTCATGGCCAAGAAAATGATGGGTGTGGAGATTGTCGATGAACGCGGACCATATGGAGATCTTGTCCGTAAAGTTCATCAAATTTCAAAGCAAGCTGGTATTGAAAAAATGCCGGAAGTAGGTATTTATCACTCGGCTGAAGTGAATGCATTTGCAACTGGCCCCACTAAAAATAAGGCGCTGGTAGCAGTGTCAACTGGACTTCTTCAACAGATGAATGCTGATGAGGTTGAGGGTGTGCTTGCCCACGAAGTTGCTCACGTCGCCAACGGAGACATGGTGACCATGGCGTTAGTACAAGGTGTAGTGAACGCCTTTGTTATGTTCTTCGCACGTATTGCGGCCTTCGCCCTTCAGAATTTCCTGAGTGGTGATCGTGATGATGATAGACCAGTTACATCGGGATTGGTGTATCATTTAACCGTGATGGTTTTTGAAATTGCCTTTTCATTCCTTGGAATGTTTGTGGTCGCTTATGTATCGCGCATCCGCGAGTACCGCGCCGATAAAGGAGGAGCTCAGTTTGCAGGTCGCCATAAGATGATTGCGGCCCTAAAGCGTCTTCAGCAGAAAATTGATTTTGTTGATGACTCTCAGGAATCTCTTAAGGCCATGAAGATTTCTTCTAAGAAGGGTCTTATGAACTTTCTTTCAACCCATCCTTCGCTTGAAGATCGAATCGCGGCCCTTGAGCGCTCTTATTAAATAAATACCAAAGGGGGAAGGAATTCCCCCTTAATTCTTCGTTTTTACAGCCGATAAGCTTGGCATGTCTCACAATTTATCCGTCGATATTGAACTTCTTGAAGTGATTCAAAAGAGGAACATACGACTGGCCCTTCCTTATACAGTTATCTTTTTTGCTACATTTTTTATTTTTAATAAAATGTACCAAGCAGATTTCTGGACCTTACTTGGTCCTCTGTGCATCATTCTGGGTCTTGCTATCAGGTATTTAGTTAACGATCCAGTTAGAAAGGAATCGATTCTTAAGTGGTACAGCTTGTACTCATTTCTAAATGGGATGGGATGGGGATCGCTTTTTTGGTCGGTCAATGACTTCTATGGTACTCAGAGTGTTGAGCTTCTTTTCTGTGGGGCCTTCATTATTACCCTGATCTCGGGTGGGATAACTACGTTCTCTGCTTCTTTAAAAATTATTTTTGCCTATATTTTCTTTTTATCGGTAATTCCGATTTATGTCTTATTGACCCGTACAACGGGATCGATGCACTTTGTTCTCATTATCTTTCTCGGAAGTATCGTTTATCAGATGTATCACGCTTTGGTGGCCCATTATTATTTAAGGGATTCCTCTCTTAATATGAACAATGTGAAAAGAGAAAAAGATAGTCTCCAGGAAGTGATAGATTCAATTCCTGGTATTGTTACTATGGTTAATAATGAAGGTAGGCACATCTTGGTGAATAATTTTAAGGATGGTTTTTATAAGGAAAAACTCATTCATAAAAAACTTGGGGAAGCTTTCCCGGGGTCAACTCTTTCAGTGACACTCCAGAGTTTTCTGGAGAGTGGAAAGAAAGAAGAAATGATTGAACTGAATTTAAATGATCAAGGTGAAGATGACTGGAACATGGTCAATTTAAAGCGCATTGAATCACCTGAACCGGGTATTATCGCAGTTATTTTACCTAGTAATGAGCTGATAAAGATCAAGAATGATTTAAGGATTCAAGAGGCCCGGGCCATGTATTCATCGAAGCTAGCTTCTGTGGGTGAATTGTCAGCAGGAATTGCCCATGAAATAAATAACCCTTTAACAGTGATTGAGGGGTCAGCAAGCTTAATTAATGTTCTGAT
The DNA here is from genome assembly GCA_023432655.1 of Pseudomonadota bacterium. Classification (GTDB taxonomy): domain Bacteria; phylum Bdellovibrionota; class Bacteriovoracia; order Bacteriovoracales; family Bacteriovoracaceae; genus Peredibacter. The sequence continues at coordinate 5,082 of JAEYUK010000237.1, forward strand.
TAATGAAGATCCACTTGATAGAGAAGCCATTCTGAAATCAACCGATAAAATCATTAATACGTCTCAAAGAATTGCCCGAATCACCCGCGGACTTAGAGTACTTTCAAAAGATGCCGAAGAGGAGCCTTTCAGTAATGTAAGTTTCCAATCCATTATTGAGCCATGTTTGGATATCACCAAGGCCAAAGTACTAAGCCATAATATAAAGCTTACCGTGGTCAACCAGGAGAGTGATGTTGCCTTTTTTGGAAATGAAATTCAGCTAGGTCAGGTGATGATGAATTTAGTGAGCAATGCCATTGACGCTGTCGCCTCCACTGAAGAACCACGTTGGATTGAAATTCATTACAGGCCTAGTTTTGATTGGCTCGACATCTATGTCATTGATAGCGGTCCAGGTGTGAATGAGAGTATCAGCGATAGAATCATGGACCCATTTTTTACAACCAAAGAAAGTGATCAAGGGACAGGTCTAGGGCTCTCTATATCAAAACGAATTATAGAGCTTCATAATGGAAATTTAACTTTTATGCGAGATGCTGAACACACAACATTCAGGGCCAGATTTCCCCGGATGACAACCTGGCCATCCCGCTAGAAAAAGCTACCGGACGGAAGACTTCTTCGCTGCTCCTGGATAAGTCTTTGAACAAGTTTCTCCACTGTCGGAATATCATGAATAAGAGAAGCAATCTGGCCAATTTCCAGTTCTCCGTCATCCAGGTTTCCTTCAAGCATTCCCATGCGGGCCCGACCATGTCCCAAAAGCTTTTCTAGTTCTTCCTTTGAGGCGCAGCGGTCTTCAAGCGCTTTTACCTCTTCATAAAATTTATTTTTGAGAAGTCGGACTGGAACGTGCTTTTTCATCGAGAGCATGGTGCTTCCGGGATTAGAATTTAAAATCGCCTGTTTAAAATTGTCATGAGCACTTGATTCTACAGTGGCCACAAAGCGTGTTCCTAATTGGGCCCCACTAGCGCCTAAACACATGACGGCGGCTATTCCTCGACCGTCACCGATTCCGCCTGCCGCGATCACAGGAATTTTTACAGCGTCCACCACTTGAGGGATTAGTG
>JAEYUK010000158.1 GCA_023432655.1 Pseudomonadota bacterium
TTTAAATCCATTACAATCATTTCGAATGGGCGCTATCGGACTTTTTGATCCGGAACTGACTGTTCTGGGTCCCATTTCTTACACAATCATTGAAAAAATAGGTTTGAACAACTTACTTACCTGGACAGTTCTATGGCCTTGTCTTTTGGGATTGGTTCTGTCCTATATAGGATACCTAGGGCTTAAGAAGAGAGATCTATTATGAAGAGCAGATGGTGGCTCGTTATCTTAACTATTATTTCCTATGCGCTTGTTTACTATCGGCCGATGTGGTCTTTTCAATTCCTGGCCCCTCAATATCCAGATGGGCTTGAGTTACAGGTTTATATGACTGGTGCCCAAGGCGATGTAACAGAAATAGATATTATTAATCACTACATCGGAATGCAGAAATTAGAAGATGCGGCCAAAAATGAAAGGGCCCTTGCCCCCTACGTTCTAATATTTCTCTCACTACTTACTGTGATTGTGGCGATAAAACCTCGCCATAAATTATCCAAGATCCTATATCTTCCTATTATGGGTTTCCCCATTGCCTTTGTTCTGATCTTCTATTTATGGCTCTATCGATTTGGGCATGAGTTAAATCCCGCAGCTCCAGTAAAGCTCATCCCTTTTACTCCAACCATACTTGGGACTGGCATTATCGGCCAATTCAGAACCTTTGCTCTACCAGGAATTGGATTCTATTTGGCATGTTTTTCGGCCATACTAACAGGTCTCATGCTTTATTACTATAATTTCAGGAAAAATTATGAATCTAGAAAAACCACGTAATGATGATTATTTGGAAATAAACGGAATAAGATATACCCACGCTGACATCCAGCGAGTGGTGGAAATTTTTTATGCCAAAGTGGCAGGGCACCGGCATTTAAAAATTCCATTCAGCACCGTTCATGACTGGCCCTATCACATTGAAAAATTGACTCACTTCTGGTGGATCAGATTCGGTGGAAGATCTTATATGGATGTTCAGTACAATCCCGTTCAAAAACATTTTGAAACAGGCTTTAGTGAAGAGTTTCTTGATATGTGGTTATCCCTCTTTAAGGAAGTTCTGACCACCACATTAACCAAAGAACAGGCAAAGCTCTGGTACATGGTGGCCGAGAGTACAGGTACGGCTTTGACCCGTCATAATGAGTTTATGCAAAAGCAGTATGGGAAATCTTAACGTTCAACTGGGAATTTCTTCTCATTCCAGGACATCATTCCGCCTTCCATATTATAAACTTCTTTGAAGCCAAGATTTAATGCTTGCTCCGTTGCTCTTCCTGATCTGGCGCCTGAGCGGCAAATAAAAAGAACCGTCTTAGATTTATCCTGATTTTTAAGAAAAGCATCCAAGTCTGGACCAAGCGTCGCAAGTTGAGATCCCTTAATATGTCCCAACTCACCCGTGAATTCTTCCGAGGTCCTCACATCAACGAGTAGATACTCCTTCAGATCTCCCGGGTCATTTACCTGAAGTGTAGGTATCCCATCTTTTGTTATAATTTTATTCATAGCTTCTCCTATAGACTCCCTAGTGTCGTTTTTACATTCAGAGGGAGCTTTAAATATGAAACCTTATTATCCTCTTTAGGAGGTAAATGTCCACCATCTGCATTGACCTGAATGCTAGGTAAAAGTAATCGCGGAGCTTTAAGGGTCTTATCTCTAGCCTCACGGAAAGTGACAAATTCCTCTTCTGTGGTGCTTGCTTTAAGTTGAATATTACCTTTTTTACTTTCACCGATGGTTGTTTGAAACATCATTTCGCGACCATTAGGACTATAGTCATGGCCCACAAAAACACGGGTTTCATCCGGTAGAGAGTAAAGATTTTTTGAAACAGAATTAAAAAGGTCACGGGAACTACCTTTAGGAAAATCACAGCGGCCAGTCCCGTAATCCGGCATAAAAAGAGCGTCTCCTGTAAAGATAGCGTCTTTGAAGAGATAACTCATACACGCAGGTGTGTGACCCGGTGTTGGAATGGCCTTCATTTTAAGGCTTCCGAATTGAAGTTCTTCATTATCCTTAAAAAGCCGATCAAACTGAGAGCCATCAGTTTTTAGATAATCAATGTTGAAATGATTTTTAAATACCTCTTGAACGACTTTGATTCGTTCTCCAATTCCGAGAATGGCTTCAGGAAATAATTGTTTAAGAATCTGGGAGCTCGAAAGGTGATCGGCGTGAGCATGCGTTTCAAGAATACCTTTAATTTTAAGTCCTTCTTTTTTGATGTAATCAATCACCTCTGAAATGCTGGTGTCTTTAATCTGTCCGGACGGAGGGTCAAAATCCAAAACAGGATCAATAATGACAGTATCTTTAGTGGCAGGGTCAGTTACTAAATAGGTCAAAGTATAAGTATCAGGGTCAAAAAAGTGCTTTATTTCCATGGGTTACCTCCAATGAAAGTTGAATTAATCAAAGACTAACACAAAAACAACAAACATTCAATTGATTTATTGAATGACAAATGTTACGATCATTTTAGCATGATACAAATTAAGTAAAAGGAGGAATATGATAGCTGCATTAATAGGTGGTGCCATTATCGGGATTGCTGTGAGCTTAATGCTCATATTCAATGGACGTGTTACGGGAATAAGTGGGATTGTCTCGGGAGTTCTCACTCCTCAAAAGAATGATGCTGCATGGAGAATACTCTTCCTCTTAGGTCTGCTCTCTGGAGGAATTATACTTCGAGTCGTTCATCCTGAGTCTTTTGTCTCGCTTTCAAATAATATGACACTTTTTGATTATGCTCTTGCGGGATTCCTGGTGGGTTTTGGAACACTCCTGGGTAATGGCTGCACTTCAGGCCACGGCGTATGCGGCATATCCAGATTATCTATGCGCTCCATGCTAGCAACAGTTGTTTTCATCTTCTTTGGCATGATCAGTGTCGCCCTCTTTAAATTAGTCAAGGGGGAACTATGAAAGGCTT
>JAEYUK010000185.1 GCA_023432655.1 Pseudomonadota bacterium
TTCTGTAACAATTGGGCCCATAATGAATTTCTAAATTTTGGTTCCGAGAAGATGAGTAAGTCTCTTGGAAACGTGGTTAAAATTCGCGACTTCGTAGAAAAATACGGAGGCCAGGTTCTTCGTCACGTCTATCTCTCTGTTCACTATCGTGCTCGTCTTGAGTGGAGTGATGAGATTATCCAACGGGCGATTGATGAAGTGAAACGTATCCATGAGTTCGCTCTGGAAGCTAAAATTTATGAGGCCAAAGGCCAGTACACTTCTCCTGAGATTAGTAATTGCATCGAGAAAATGATGGAAGAACTCTCGAATGACTTCAACTCGGCAGGAGCGATGGGCCACTTCTTTTCATTCCTTAGGAATGTGAAGGCCCATAAAGATGAACTTAGCTCGGTGAGTTTAACGCAGGTTCAGAAAACCCTTGGGTTTGTGAAAGACGCCCTCGGACTTATCCATTCGGATCCGGAGAGTGTTTTAAAAATCTTAAAGAATTTAGAGCAAGATACCAGTAGTGCCGGGATTGATGCTTCTGAAATTGAGGCCTTAATTGAAGAGCGCAGGGTGGCCAAAGCTTCAAAAAACTGGGCCCGGGCGGATGAGATCCGAAAAGAGCTCGCTCAGAAGAACATTGTCCTTAAAGACAATCCAGATGGAACAAGTAGTTGGACGGTTCAGGGTTAGGGTCAACTATCTGTTTAGACTGGCAATACGAGTAAAAGTTTCGAGCTGAACTTGGACATTGCCAGTCATTTCAGGGTCAAATTGACCCTGATCCTTCTCTAAATATCAGACATACTCTAACACTCTCTCCTCATCTTATTTTCACCATGCTAATTTTGAGCGGTATTGTCATATAACTAGGAGTTCCTATGAAAATGCTTAGCGCTCTTTTTCTGATGCTTTTTGCAGTGTCTGCAATGGCCTCATCTGAAACAAAAACTTTCTTCTACGATGGCTCAGAAGATTCTGCTCAAATGTCTTTGCAAGCAGAACAAACCCACACTGAATATCGTTATGAGCAAAGATGGACGACTTGCTACCGTCAAGAAACTCACTATGAAATGCGCTGCTACGGGAATCCTCCTCGTTGCCAACATGTTCCGGTAACAAGAACTATTCCTTATTCTTGCATGCAGACCGTTTCTATCCCTTACCAGGTAAAAGATTTTGATGTTGATGCTGATATCTCTCTTAGCTTCACTAAGCCTGAAACAGAACTGTCTCTTGCTGAAACAATTAAAGTCACTCTTTGGGGAGATAAAGTTTATCTCGCTTCAACTGGGACTAAAAACTACTTCGTCCTAGCGAAAGAAACTTCAAGAGACACTCAAGTAAGTGGAACAATGAAGTTCATTAATGCTTCTTATGCTTTCAGCTTTGTTGAAGCAGCTCCTGTTCTTAAATCAATTGAGATGACTAACATTTCAATGAAGAACAGTATTCTCTCGTTCAACATCGGTGAAGTTGAAGTTCCTGAGTACATCGGCTTCTCACTTCTTGTAAAAGACGATCCAATCCTTGGTACATCTCGCGAGCTTTTCAACCGCCAGCTAAAAGCTTCTGAAGTGACTGTTAACGGCAAAGTTGCCAGTGTTAATATCAAGGACCTAGGGGTTCAGTTAACTAGCGGTCGGTATACACTTACTGCGAAGGTTTTCTTCAAGCACCCAGGCCAATTAGTGAACAAAGATGAGTTCAAGGCCACAGAAGCTTCTCGCACGCTTATTTACAAGATTCGCTAATTTAACCTTAGATTTTCTTAAGATGAGGGACCCTAGAGGTCCCTTTTCTTATGAAACTTTTACATAGTATCCGTTTGATTCACTCTGTCCCATGGTATGAGTTAAACATTAATATTGAGAGGAGTACTTATGAGAATTCTTATCGCTTTATTGGCCGTGGCCTTTTCAGTGTCCGTTGTTGCCAGCACGAAAGAAACAAAAACATTTTATTATGATGGTTCAACCAACTCTGTGGAACTGTCTTTTTATGGTGAGAAGACTCACACTGAATACCGCACAGAAAGACGAAGCACAATTTGCTATCGTCAGGCCTATGCAGGGATGAGAACAACTTGTACAGGTGGTGGGCATTCTCCTCGCTACTGTACTCAGCATCCGGTTTACACGACAGTTTCTTACCCTTGTACTGAAACCGTCACTGTTCCCTACCAAGTTCATGACTACTATGTTGATGCGCGAGTAATTGTTGATGTGACCAATGCTACTGGTCTTCCGACGACAGGTGAGACGATTAAAGTAACTCTTGAAGGCGACCACCTGACTTTTTCAGCTCTGGGCTCTAAGAAGTACTTTTTGGTAACAAAACACAGAGATATCCAAACTGGCTTTAATGGCAATACAAAGATGATCGATGCTGTTCTGGCGGTTGAACTAGTTGAAGCAGCTCCTCTTCTAAGTGCAGTGAAGATGGACAGCCTTTCAGTGGTAAACGATGCTCTAAGATTCTCCACGAATAAAATGGAGAACATTGGATTATCACTTTTAGTTGAACAAAAGAAAGTATTCGGAGATGAAGTGATCTTTAGTCGTGCTTTAACTGATGATGAAGTGACTGTTGATGGTGACCAGGCCGAAGTGAGATTCTTACGCCTTGGTTTTGAACTAGGAAAAGGGAAGTTCGAGTTCACAGCGAAATCAGAAATTAAATTTAAGGGCGATATTTTAAATCGTTCTCAGTTTAACAATCTGTCGGCTTCTAAAACGCTGGTTTATCGAGTGAAGTAAATCGGATTAAATTTTGAATGAACATGAGGCCCACCTTCTGGTGGGCCTTTTTTTTATAAGAGAACGTCGTATTCCTGCGCCTTATTCACAACCTTAATCTTACTTTTCTTATCCACTAGTAACTCCAGAGGACGTCCACGAAGATTGTAATTTGAGCCCATACTGAAGCCGTAAGCACCCGTGTCCATAAGGGCGAGGAAGTCGCCACTTTTTAGGAGAGGCATTAAACGGCCAGAAGCGAAGCAGTCGGTGGTTTCGCAAATCGGTCCCACCACATGGCTCTTTTTCACAGGCTTACTTTCACGCACTGGAAGCAGGTGGTGATAAGCACCGTAAAGAGATGGTCTCATGAAGTCATTCATACCACCGTCAACAATGACGAAGTGATTATCTTCCGAAACTTTGTTTCTCAGAACTTTCATCACGAAAATTCCCGCACGAGCAATAATTCTGCGTCCTGGTTCAAACACCACGCGAGGTTTTAATGTGGTCTTAGAATAGTAATGCTTATTAAGTGTTGAGCTAATGAGCTCCATGTAATTATCGATATGAGGGAGAATGGCCGTTTCATCCGGATGGTAGTCCACGCCAAGTCCGCCTCCCACATCTAAAAATTCCAGAGGAAGATTAGTCTTGAGGGCCACGTCACTTAGAACTGTTAAGGCCCGTTTCGTGGCCTTAAGATCTAAGAGCTGGCTTCCAATGTGAATAGAAAGTCCCACCAGCTTACTGTGAGTCCAGTATTTTTTTTGCTTGATAGCACTTATAATATCGTTTTGAAGAATACCAAATTTGTGAGTCTTATTCCCGGTTGAGATATGTTTGTGAGTTTTAGACACCACTTCCGGATTTAAACGGAAACAAATACGAGCGATACGCTTTGTTTTCTTAGCGCAAAGATTGATCAGTTCAAGCTCCTCTAAGGACTCTACGTTGAAAGAGAAAATACCTTGAGGAGAAGTTTTAAGAGCAAAGAGGATTTCTTCCTCTGTTTTACCAACTCCAGAGAATACAATCTTATCCGGAGAGATGCCGGCTTCGAGAGCGCGTTTTAATTCTCCAACTGAGACGATATCAGCACCTGATCCAAGTTTAGCGAGAATCTTTACCAGCTCTTTATTCGGGTTTGATTTTAAAGCAAAGCACACAAGGGGTTCATGAAGATTTGCCTTCAGGGCCCCTTGATAAAAATCCATGTAGTTTCTGGAAAGAATTTCTTCCGAGTAGAGGAAGAAAGGTGTTTTATGTTTTTGAGCGATGGTGTGGATGTCAGTGTTGGCAAAATGTAGTTTTTTATTTTTGTAATGTGTGTGTTTCATGGGAATTGAACGTTCTTTCTCCAATGGAGGACCTGGTTAAGTGCTTGTTCATCAAGCATTTTCTTATCATAGGCGACTTTTGCCAGGACTTCAAAGTTAGAAAGTGAGTGATAGTGAAATCCATTGGAGCTAAAGACTTCTTGGGCCTGGGGAAAGTCATAGGTAAAGATACTCATAATGGACTTAACCTTCATACCGGCTTCCTCCACTTTTTGGGCAGCAGCAATGGAACTCTTGCCAGTGGAGATAAGGTCTTCAATGAGGACGGTGGTTTTTCCGGGCATGGCGGCACCCTCAATAGCGTTTTGGCGCCCGTGATCTTTACTGGAGCTTCGAACATAGATCATCGGAAGACGCAGTTCCTGAGCAATCCAAGCGGCCCATGGGATACCAGCAGTGGCAGTCCCAGCGATTAGATCAACATTTAACTCCCGAACTTTTTCACAGAAGGCCTGGATGATGATGTCCCGGGACTCGACAGTGGATATGAGAAGTCGATTATCGCAGTAGACTGGGGACTTAATTCCCGAGGTCCAGGTAAAAGGATCTTCCGGTCGCAGAAAAACAGCTCTTTCTTTTAAGAGGAGGGAGGCGATGGTTTCTTGGATCGTCATGATTAGGTTCCTTGTAAAATCTTTTCAAGTGCGAGTTTAGGGTCGGGAGCTTGGGTGATAGGGCGGCCAATCACCATAAAGTCTGTTCCAAGTTTTAGGGCCTCATCGGGAGTGGTAATCCGCTTTTGATCCTGGGCTTGGGACTCTTTCGGACGAATACCGGGAGTGATGGTGAGGAAGTTTGTCCCACAGTGCTCTTTGATAGCGCGCACTTCATGGGGAGAAGAAACCACGCCATCCAGTCCAGACTCTTTAGTGAGTTTGGACAAACGGATCACGCTTTCAAGAATATCCCCTGAGATGCCTTGCTCGGTATTCATCTGCTGAGTGGTGGTACTCGTGAGCTGAGTGACAGCGATAACAAGGGGTCTGGTTTGAGAGGCTTCAACTGCTTCCCGCGCCTTTTCCATCATGGCCTTTCCGCCGGCCGCGTGAACATTAATCATATCGATCGGAAGTCTTGCGAGGGATTTAATTCCCTGGCCCACGGTATTGGGGATGTCGTGAAGTTTTAAGTCGAGAAAAACCTTAAAACCCAAATCTTTGGCTTCATGAATAACCCGGGGGCCTTCAGCATAGAAGAGTTCCATCCCAATCTTTACCCAGACCTTACGGCCTTGAAGGGTTTTCATGGTTTTTAAAGCTTCGTTCTTATCTGAGTAGTCGAGAGCAACAATAATTTTCTCGGCAGGAATCATGATAAAGCATCCATGGAGAAATTGTTTCTTTCAATCGTTCTAAGTAAGGCTTCCGTCGTATCAAGAGAAGTGAGACAAAGAAGTCCTCGCTCCACCGCCACCCGGCGCATTTTAAAACCATCGGACTCAACGTTCTTACTTTTCGAAATAGTGTTTACAATAAGGGAGATTCGTCCGGATTTAATCGCTTCAATAATGTCATAAGGACCTTGACCGATACGGGCCACAGTTTTAACTGGAATGCCGGAGGCCTTCAAGGCTTTGGCGGTTCCTTCGGTTGCGACAAAGTCAAAACCTACTTGATGAAAACGTTTAAAGAGGGCAATCGCCTCATCTTTTTCATGATCGTTGATGGTCGCTAGAATTGTCCCCGAATTAGGAATCTCCACTCCGGCCGCGACGAAGGCCTTATGGAGGGCCTTCTCAAAAATCTTATCTTTCCCCATCACTTCACCGGTTGATTTCATCTCTGGCCCCAAAGCGATTTCCACTTCAGAGAGTTTGGCAAAAGAGAAGACTGGGGCTTTAATCGCCACTGTGTCTTTGGGAGGAAGCGTTCCGTGGTAGAGACCTTGTTTAATGAGGGATTCACCCAGGATCGCTTTAGTGGCGATTTTCGCCATGGCAATGCCTGTGACCTTAGAGAGGAAAGGAACGGTCCGGGAGGCCCGCGGATTTACTTCCAGAACAAAGACATCGCCCTTATAAATCACAAATTGAAGGTTAATAAGACCTTTAATGTTGAGGGCCTTGGCCAGAGAGAGTGTTGTGCTTGATAGTTTCTCTAAAATTTCCTGGGAAACACTTTGAGGAGGATACACGGCAATGGAGTCACCTGAGTGAACTCCGGCCTTTTCAATGTGCTCCATGATTCCCGGAATGAAGACCGTTTCGCCGTCACAGATGGCGTCCACTTCCATTTCTCGTCCAATCATGTAGCGGTCAATCAAGACTGGATGATCAAAATTCACTTGGACAGCGCGCTTCATGTAACCCAGAAGTTCTTGCTCGTTATACACAATCTCCATCGCTCTTCCTCCTAGAACATAGGAAGGGCGAACGATGACGGGAAAACCTAAATGGGCGGATTTTTCTACCGCTTCATCAATGGATGTCACTGTACAACCTAATGGTTGAGCGATCTTTAGACCGCGAAGGAGTTCTTCAAAACGTCTCCGATCTTCGGCGCGGTCAATGTCATCAATGGAGGTTCCCAGAATTTTTACACCTCGAGCGGCAAGAGGGGCAGCGAGATTAATAGCGGTCTGACCTCCGAACTGAACAATGACTCCAATCGGTTTTTCCCGTTCAATGACGTTGGTTACGTCTTCTAAAGTGAGAGGTTCAAAATAGAGTCTGTCTGAGATATTAAAATCTGTCGAAACAGTTTCCGGGTTGTTGTTAATAATAATTGCCTCAAGACCCATGCTTCTGATGGCCTCAATGGCGTGAACAGTGGCGTAGTCAAATTCAATCCCTTGACCGATACGAATGGGGCCTGAGCCCAAGACCACTACTTTTTCTTTTTTTGATTCTAAGACTTCATCCTGACTCTCGTAAGTAGAGTAGTAGTAAGGAGTGGAAGATTCAAATTCTCCGGCACAGGTATCAACCATTTTAAAGACTGGCGTGATGCTTTGGGCTTTTCGAAAATTGAAGACTTCTTCTTCGGAAGTTTTCCACAGACTCGCAATGAAGCGGTCAGAGAATCCCATGCGTTTGGCTTCTTTTAAAAGCTCGGCACTTCTTCCTTTTGATTCAAGTCTCGTTTCCATCTCTACGATGTTTTGAATCTTTGAAAGGAAGAAGTAGTCAATGCGAGTGAGCTCATGGATATCTTTGACAGGTACCTTCTTTCTAATCGCCTCAGCGACAGCAAAAAGGCGCTCATCATCCTGCTTACTTATTTTCTCCATGAGCTCGGAAGTTGTCTTATTTTTAAATTCAGGAAGTTCCAGATGATAGGCCCCAATTTCCAGAGAGCGAACCGCCTTTAAGAGAGATTCCTCAATGGATCTCCCCAAGGCCATGACTTCACCGG
>JAEYUK010000217.1 GCA_023432655.1 Pseudomonadota bacterium
GAACTTCTTCTTATTTTGTCTCGTTCAGCAGATCAGTATCCAGGTGCCTCCTGGAGATTTGGTATTCTCTCGGGCTTTGTTATAACATTTGTCTTCAGTCTTTTTTTTGAATTTCATCACTCTTATCTCTGGCCTGTGGCCACTTTGATACTCACTCTTTTCATGACCTGGGTTGGTCACTTTGACTGGGCAAAAAGATTCGCTTTAAGTGAAATAGAAGTTGAACGTGAGACCTATGAAAAAGCTTTAGAGTACTTTCATACACTAGGCACATCCAAGGTCTCCCATAAGGTGACGGCCATGATTATGGTCTCCCTTCTTGAAAGAAAAATCATGGTCCTGGTTGATGAAGAGCTGAAAAGCAAAATAAGTCAGCCGGAGTTGGATGAGTTAGTGACCATTATGCAAAAACATTTCAAAGAAAATCATATGGCGCTCGGATTCATTGAAAGTATTGCAAGTCTTGAAGAGAAAATTCTCAAGGACTTTGGTGGAAAAGTGAGTGACGCAAACCCTTCTGAGTTAAAAGACACTTTGCACCTCTTCTAGCCTCATCTTGTCATTCTTAAGCGTCAGAATCTAATCGCCAGAGCTTACCACTTCATTGTGAAATTCACTTTCGTCCAATTGAGCTAATCATTTTCCTTCGCTATAAATTTTCCGTTTAGTTTGTTTAATCTAAGGAGAATACATGAAGTTTTATTTTCTATGCTCTTTGGTACTCGCAACCGCCCCCGCATGGGCAGAGCTATGGGATGGAGGAAGTCATCCGGCAAATTTCAACCGGATCGCCGGAATGAATATCATCACAGATTTCAATTCCCTTCCTCAAAGCGGAAAACTCTCTGATGACCGCTTAGGCTGGTCAGAAAGTTACTGGCCATCGAATAAGGGAGGCATTGCTTATCGATGGAACCACCCCAATCCTCAGCCATTTAAATACCGCCTCCATTCAAAAGATGAGTTGATGAAAATGAACCAGGAAGAACTAGGGCAACTCTCCCCGGCTGAACTCTACGACATCTCCAATAATGACTACAACTATACGCTCACGAAGCGAGCTTTTAATCTCTACAGCACTCGTGATCTTTGGTGGGAAGGAATTTGTCATGGTTGGGCACAGGCAGCGATTAACTTTCCTGAACCAGAGCCTGTCACACTTACCAACCGAGATGGCATTAAGGTCACCTTCGGCTCCTCTGACGTAAAGTCATTACTGGCAATGCATGAAGCTTATAACTATAAAGGTGAAAAATTTGCATTCGCCGGTCGCCGCTGTAAAGTAAACGGAAAAGTTGAGGGAGAAGGAGATGACCGTGACCGTCCGGAACACCGTGCTTATCCGGCACAGGATCTGGCCGAGTCTCCAGATTGTCGTGACGTCAATGCCGGCGCCTTTCATGTCATCATGGGAAATATGCTAGGTCTTCTCGGTAAAGGCTTTGTGGCCGATATTGACCGCTTTAATGACGTATGGAACCAGCCTATCACTGGATACACTTCACAAGTTGTAGCCGAAGAACCGGTTTCTGGATCAGATCGTTCACGTGGCGTAGAAAGAAAAGTTCGCGTCAAAATGAAAATGGAATATGGTGAAGAGCTAAAATTCTATACTCCAGAACTTGCAGCACAAGGACACCAGAATTTTGTATCAAAAAAGCCTGTGACCTTAACTCCCCATCAGAAGTTTTTAACAAAAGATTACGAGTACATTGTTGAGATCAACGGCCGCGGACAAGTTATTGGAGGCGAATGGATTACACAGACTCGCCCAGACTTTATGTGGATGTATGGCCGATCGAAAGAATTTAAAAGCGGACCGATCAACCTCACACATTTAAAGCATATTTACCGTCCACTTAGACGATAGTTATAAGAGGGGCCAACCTGCTCTGGCCCCTCTATCTTTAATTTTATTATCTGTTATAATCTATTTATGATTTATATTCCTGCCACCATCTTCGAGCTATTATCGCTGTAGATTTATCTACGGCAATTTCACGTTCTCTTCTATTTCACATTTTTCAATTTTATTTAGATGGTGGGTTTTTCATGAGTCCAATTAATACCTATAAGTTATCGGCGATTTTTCTGTTAGTTACGATGTTTTTAGCAGTCAATTGTGAATCCCAAGCAAGATTAAAGCTATCAAACGAGATGGTCCACAACCAGTTTACGCCGCCTTAGGCCATTGATACCGCTCTTAAAATGCGGTATAATGGCCCTTATGCATCACTCTTATTTTGTTATTTCTCGTAAAACTGTCACAGTGCTTTAAAGACTGGCCATTCCCCGGTCCAGTCTTCCTATTACTTTAAATTCAATTTTTTACAACAAGGATTCGATTATGAACGAAGATGGAATTGTCATTAGTGAGAAAGATTATCTCCGCATTAAACACCTATTAAGCTTTCAAAAATCAGAAGATTTTGAAAACTTAGAGATAGAATTAGAAAGAGCATCGATTGTTTCAGACAATGAGATCCCGAAAGATCTCGTTACCATGAATTCCAAGATTAAATTTCTGAACGTTCAGGAAAACAAAGAAATGATTATTACTCTTGTTTATCCGTCTGATTCGAATTTTGCTGAAGGCAAGATTTCAGTTCTTGCCTCTTTAGGTTCAGCACTTATTGGTCTCCGAGTGAATCAAGAAATCAATTGGATGTTTCCAGATGGAAAATCCCGCACTCTAAAAATTCTTGAGATCATGTATCAACCTGAATCAAATGGGCACTGGCACTTATAAGTCCAGTCGCCCCTGTGACTCTGGTTGAAAGACAATCTCTTTGACGAGGATTTTTCGCTTTTCTCCGTTTCCAAAGGCATAAGATTTCGTCTCACCTACTCGCATGCCCAATAGGGCAATCCCGAGGGATGACAAAATGGTTACCTGATTATTATATCTTTCCGAATAGTGATAAACTAATTTTACCCGAATATCTTTACTTTCCGCGAAGTCATGAACAATGACTTCGCTATTCATTGTCACAAGATCACGCGGTACAGATTCAGGTTCAATAATTGAAAACTGATTCAGTATTTTGGCCAAAAACTCAAACCTTCCCGGCAGAGTCGTATTCATTAAAAATTGAACGATTCTTTGATGATCAAGATAAGTCACCATGGGATAACTCCTTGGAAAAAAATGTATATGTATTTAAGAATTTAAGAGAGATGTCCTTAACTTAGGACACTAGACCAGCGAGGCGAGACAACCGTGAATCCAGATCAAATCATTTTGAAAGTTCTTCATGAGCGAAGTTTACCATAAATTACTCTTTCGTGCCACTGGGCCAGAGATTCCTTGGGATAACGCTTAAATGACTTATCCTTAGGAAGCTTGTGGAGTTCTACCCATGGAGCTTTAAACTCCAACATCAGGTGAGTGTGCTCAGGAGCTTTAGGTAACGGAGTATCAATGGCCGAAGCAAAGGGATGAATGAGTTCCGGCCAGTTTGGATCATAAAGCCAAAGACCTGAACCACAGACTTTGCAAAAGTTTCTCTCACCACTACTTTGGTAGGTGCGTTCACCTGTGTTTTTAACTTTTGCCCGATAGACAGAAATAAACTCTTTCCCTTTAACCTTTAAGCTTTTTGCTTTGGCACCCAGATTGATGGCATAACCGCCTCCTCCCTGAGTTTTACGGCAAATAGAACAGTAACAATACTGGTAGGGATAATAATGTTCAGAATCCACGCTGAACTTCACATTCCCACAATGACAAGAGCCTTTTAGCTTCATTGGATCTTCTTGTGTTCCTCAATTAAGGTGTCCACCACTTTCGGATCACTTAAACTCGAAGTGTCACCTATGCCAGTATATTCACCGGATGCAATTTTACGCAGTATTCTTCTCATCACTTTCCCAGAGCGGGTTTTAGGAAGATGGTTAGTAATATGAATGATATCTGGAGCTGCAAATCGCCCGATACTTTCTCTGACCACATCTTTGATTTTTTCTACATCAACTTTAGTCGTGTCTAAAATAACATAGGCATAAATACCGATACCTTTGATGTCGTGAGGTATGCCTACCACAGCAGCTTCTTTAACATTTGGATGTTCCATCAATGCACTTTCTATTTCAGCAGTCCCTAAGCGGTGACCGGAAACGTTAAGCACGTCATCAATTCTCCCCGTGATCCAGTAGTAACCATTCTCGTCTCTACGGCAGCCGTCACCTGTAAAATAAAGACCGGGATACTGAGTGAAATAAGTTTCTTTAAATCTCTCATGATCTTTGTAAATAGTACGGGATTGTCCAGGCCATGGATGCCTGATACAGAGAGCGCCTTCAACATTATTCCCATGAAGTTCTTTACCTGTTTCGGGATGAACAATGACAGGCTCAACACCGAAGAAAGGGAGGGTTGCGGATCCTGGTTTGGTTGGAGTCACTCCAGGGATTGGGGTGATGAGAATTCCA
>JAEYUK010000241.1 GCA_023432655.1 Pseudomonadota bacterium
CTATTGGGTAGTTGTCAGACTCTAAAGTTTCGCTTGAACCCTGGAGAAAGTCTTTGTCCCATTGACGTGGCGAAGATCTTCTGAGCAAAAAGCCAGAATGCAATGACTCCCAAAAAAATCCAAAATAAGAGTCGATTATTTCCACGATAAGAAACGACGGGTGATGTTACTGTTTCGATCATAATGGGAAGTTTAGGTATCGCCTTTTCAAGAAAGCTTTGGGATTCACGCTCCAATTGGAATCTATCATTGAAGAAAGAATGAATGTCAGTGAGTTCGCATTACGTGGTGAATGTAGATAATGGCGCCCCAATGGGTGAACTAATACTAACTTTTCGGTTCAACATACAGATTATTCGAGGTTCCAATCTAGCACCTCAATCATGTACAAAAACCCTACATTTCGGCTGCTTACAAACTTGAAGTGCCAATTTGGCACATCAAGTTTATTTATTTAATCATCTTTAAGACCAATTTTCTTCTTGGTTGAAGGCAACTTGGTATCAACGGTTAGTTCAATCGCATCCAACCTTTCAAAAACAACTTTAAAAATTTTATTTGTCCCCGACTCCAATCTACTCATTCTTTCATTTAAACCTTTTTCAAGAAGAAGAAAACTTCTGAGCTTTGTAAAAATTCTTATTATGGCTATGTTAATAAGTATCGCTTTATCTGAATTAAGCACGCTTGAAAGCATGGCTACTCCATTTTCTGTAAAAACGTATGGGTTCTTTCTTGGTCCGCCGTATTGTTCAAATGTGTTTTAATCTTTTGGATTTCTCTAAATTCCTCAGAAATTAATTGGAACATAAAGTCTTCAGGAAATCGCAGCGCGTTTCTCCTCACTTGCCTATTCAGTTGTTTGGTTTCGACATCATATAAATCCGCAAGGTCAGAATCCAACATAACTTTCTGACCACGTACCACATAAATCATATTTTCTATTTTAGACAAACTAACATCGTTCATGTTTTCTCCATTTTAAAAATGGTTGAACTTACATATTCAAGAATCGAATGAGGAAGTTGGAAGCGAAATGAACAAAGAGATTTTTCAGATATGAATAAAAATGGCGCACCCTGAGAGATTCGAACTCCCGACCAATTGGTTCGAAGCCAACTACTCTATCCAGCTGAGCTAAGGGTGCGTTGCTAGTAATTTACTCTACCTACTGGCTTCTTGGCAAAATTATTATGAATTAACGCTGTGAAAAAGGCATAAAAAAAGGGGAAGCCGAAGCCTCCCCTGCTGCTATTTTTACTGTTCTCGTTTTTCGACATTCAGAAGTTCGTCGATTTCTTCCACATCAAACTCGGTGAGACCGAATGGATTGTCTTTAGAGTTCAGATCTTCGTCGATATAACGTTTTCCGAGGTTCTCCTCAATCTCATCCAGGGATTCCTGGTCGATGTTTTTACGCTTCTTTTCGATCTCATTGAGGTTTTCATTCTCAAGAAGCTTGTCTTCATCTAGTTTGGCATCATTAAGAATTGTTTCGGCCTGTTCGATTTCATTTTCCAGGCGTTCAAGAGCTTTAAGATCTCTTTCAGAGTCTTTAATCACCGATCTTTCTCTTTCCTGGCGCTCTAGTTCGGCCAATTCATCTTCGGTCAGTTGAATTTTATCGGCCTGCTTAAGAAGATCGTCATTTAAGTTCTCAAGATTGAGTTCCACGTCCAACTCTTCTAAGGCCTTGCCGCCCATGAGTTCTTTTTCGCCCGTTAGCTGCGCTCGTTTAGCATTTCTCTCACGAAGGTTTGCCTCTTTGGTCTTGGTGATAGCAATGTCCCCTGGGCTGAAATAGCGAACTGATTTCGTAATGAGTGCCGTAGCAAAATTATCTGTCAGCGTGATAACTGTCAGTTCGGCTAACTTGTAGGTCGGCTGATCAGTAATATTTTTATTTGTGAGTCTATCTTTAAATCCATAGACATCCAGAACGTTACCCATCTCCAGTCCGTCGGCCCGTCCACGATCAAGATAGACGACATCACCAAAACTCATCATTGACTGATTATTTTCATAGGGGGCCAGAATTGCAGCTTCCACAATCCGAGAATTATAAGAGCGAGTGATACGGCTAATCTTCGGGGTATAGGCCGTGATACGATCGCCACGCTGAGGAGTTCCTGCCACTTCAACGAACTCTACTTCCCACTTATTTTGGATTTTTCTAATAAGTTTAATCTGGGCCACAATTGTATATTTATAGCCTTCACGATCCGAGTTTGGATTTTTTACTTTCCCCCCTGAAGAGTAGACAGAGAAGAGGTCCCCAGGAAGAGCATTAATGCTTTCATCAAATTGCACGTAAGCACGATCCGTTTTACCAAAGAAGATATTCTCATCGGGACCGTTCACGATTGAACCAAAATCCTGAACGATATTAGTAGATACGAACGTACTTAAGTAGAACCCTTCTTTGAAGGAATAGAAAATTCTCGAGTTCTTATCAAACCCCGACTTATCATAATTCTGCGGAATAACGATATCGAAGTCGTTCCGAGGCGGTTCATAGCTCTCATACTCTCGGTTAAGGGCTTCTTCCCCGGCCTTGGTCAAATCTTCCATGGTTTCTTCAGAAGCATACTGAAAGAAAACACCTTGTTTTTCAAGGTTGGCCTTTTCATCCACCCAAGGTGGCTTCGCATCTTCACCAAAGTTAGTCAGATCCGATGGGTTAGCATTACCAATCGCCCCAGGAACCGCATTGATTTCATCCTGAGTGAAAGTTCCCAGCTTCACTTCCGGGGCTTTTGAGCCACTTCCAGTAGTGAACGAAAGAACCATACCAGGTTCGATAAAGTGAGGGTTAGTAATGAAACTATTGAGGGACCAGATTTTTGGATAATAGTGACCAGTTCCGAAAATTCTTTTTGAGATTTTAAATAACCAATCATCTTTAACGACTGTGTAGGTTTCAGCTTTGGCGGCAGTGGCGACTTCGTTCCATTCGGTATCAGAAATCTGCCCGTGAATGTTTTGCGCCATGGTCAGGAGCTCACGTTCTTCTTTGCCTACATCAAAAGCCGTTGTATCAATTTGCGGCACACTTTTAGCTGCAGTTTCTTTAGGAGTGATCTCGCCCTTTAGATCTTCTTTAATACTTTCCAGGTCATCTGTTTTTTCTGGAGCCGCGATGGATTCAACTTTAATTGTTTCATCAATCGAAGGGAAAGTTTCAACAGTACCTTCCGTTGACTCTTCACTTGCCGTCTCTATTTTATTATCCAGATTTTCTGCAGGAAGTGGTTCTAATTCTTCCAGGGCTGGAAGATCGCTGTCCAACTCTACTGTTTCCGAAGAGATTGGTTCAACAGTGAGAGATTCAAGGTCATTAGTCTCATTAACCTCTTTGACTTCTTCGAGTGGGGCCTGATTATCATTTAAGAGTGCCTGTAAATCCTCATCACTAAGATCTTCCTGTGCTCCCACAAAGGAAGCATTGGTAAGCAGGAGGGCCAGAAGGATTATTGATTTACTATCTATTCTCACTGATTTCCCTATTATCTCGATTCAAAGACATCGTTAAGCATCGAGGCATACTGGTCTTTTTTATTATTAATTCCCAGTTTATCAGAGGCGGTTACCGCTCCCCTAAGAGCATCAAGCACAATTCCTGATCCAGCATTTTTATTGATCACATCTTCAAAAACCTGTAACGCCAGATCGTACTGCTCTTTACTTAGAAGCATATCGCCGATCTGGTATTTCGCACGGGCGCGAACGGCCGGAATGGCCTGAGTTTCGAGCTGTTGAAAAATCTTAGTTGCTTCTCCCGGATTGGATTGCTTCAAGGCAAGCCCACGCCGGTAAAGAGATAATTGAGATTCGATATCCGCCGGCACCTCAATTACAGAAGGAGTAGACGAAGGCGCTGGAGCAGAATCAAAAACATTGACCGTTTCCACACCAGCGTGAGTTTTTTGTAATTCATCAATTAATGAATCCTGACTGCTGGCCGGTTTTTCTTTTAAGGTTTCGTATTTTTTAGAGAGCTCTTCATACTTTACAAGAAGTTGGTCATATTGAGCACGAGGAACGGTACGAGAAGCACGCATTTTCTTTTCATCGTCTTCGACTAATGAGCGCTCAAGATCTCGATACCATGAGCATGAACTCAGAAGTAACATCGATGTAAAGGCTATCAAACTATATTTCAAAGCGTCCTCCATGACATAACTTCTTAAATTTTTTGACTTTCCTTATATTATATCTTATTTCCTTATCCGTCTTAGTCAAGGAATCTATGTCGCAGACCTATTTCCAGAGTAAAGAACTCTTCTATACCCGCCTCCGCGTCCCTAAGGATGAGGCCTATTTTGTTTATTTTACCTTCGAATCTAATGAGGGTCTGTGCTTTTATTCTACCGTTGATGATTCTTTAAAGGGCAGCTACCGGGATATCGACGTTAAGTGCCCTATTGAGTTCGCTGACGACCTTAAAAAACTCATTGCAAGACTCCAAACCGAAATCCGCCTGGATGTCTTGCATGAGGAAATCTTTAAAGATTCTTAAAAAAATTCAAAACATCATCATGATGTGTTTTGGTATTCACCTTGTGCATCACATGGAGAACTTTACCATCTTTCCCTATCAGGAAACTTTGACGAAGAATTCCCATAAACTCTCTGCCCATAAATTTCTTAAGTCCCCAGGAGCCATACTTTTCAATCACCTCATGCTCAGGATCAGACAGAAGAGTGAAATTTAGTTTATCCCGTTCTTCAAATTTTTTAAGAGACTTTACAGGATCAGCACTGATTCCTAAGACCACGATTGAAGCTTTTTTAAGTTTATCCTGAGAATTTCTTAACTCACAGGCCTGAACGGTACAACCCGGTGTCATTGCCTTCGGATAAAAATACACCACGACGTTTTTACCTTTAAAATCATGAAGAGAAACGGGATTTCCGTTCTGATCAGGAAGTGTGAAATCGGGGGCCTTGTCACCAGGAACGAGAGTCGGAGTTTCCACAACTCCAGCTGATTCTTTTTTAGGAACCACTTTTTTGGTGGTTGCTTTTTTTGCCACAACTTTCTTTGCAGGTACTTTTTTAGTAGTTACTTTTTTTGCAACTTTCTTTGCAACTTTCTTTGCCATAATCCATTATCCTTTTTTACCAATGATCTCTTAATCGTCTTAGTTCTATAAATACTCTTTTTTCATCAACATGATTATTCTGGAAAATAGTATGTCGCAATTCTTCTGAATCCAGTCGAAAAAAGGGATTTACCTTTAGTTCTTCCTCTAAGGTTCCCGGAGGAAGCTCCTCGGTTTTAACATTTTGAAGCTTACGAAGCTCCTCTTTAACCTCTTCATTATCAGGTTCAACCTTTTGAGCAAACTCCAGATTTCTTTTGCGGTAATCATGACCAGGATACAACAATGTGGATGGCGGAAGAGTTTTAAGGATCTTTTCGGTGGTTAGATAGAGCGCATTCACATCTCCTCCACCATGGCAGTTTCCTACTCCGCTATTAAAAAGCGTGTCACCCGAAAAAAGAGACCAAGGACCAGTGTTCGTTTTCCAAATAAAGACCTGATGGTCCATGGTATGCCCTGGGGTATCTACAGTTTCCAGAATATGCCCATCATCAAGCTTAATTGATTCGGCATTCTTAAGCTTACGAACAGGTACTAAAAACTCTTCTTTGAGATAGGCATTACCCCGGATATGATCAAAGTGTTGATGAGTATTGAGGATTCCCTTGGGGGTTAATCCATTTTTTTTGATATAATCGGCGATGGGTTCGGCTTCATAAGGATCAATGATCCAGCAGTGACCTGATTCTTTGTCATAGATCAGATAGCTGAAGTTCCGAAGCTCATTGAAAGCATAAAATTTTTTAACCAGGATCATGATGGAAAACCTTATTACCTATTATACCCAAGTGCTTTTCATAACTCTGATTGTCGTCAATCATCTCTTTGAAATATACCTTTCCCGTCGCCAAGTGACTACTTTTCACAAGAATCGGAATGATGTCCCAAAGGAATTCCAAAACTTTCTCTCCGCAGCTGACCATCAAAAGGCCATTAATTATGGCATGGCAAAATTAAATTTGAGTCAAGTAAAACTCATCTGGAGCGCTTCACTGCTTTTTTATTGGTTCCCTTTTCGGGGAGCAGAGAAATTATATCTATCTCTTCCTGGCACAGGAATTCATCGCGAAGCTTTGTTCCTTCTATCATTTGTTTTAATCCAAGCTCTCTTAAATCTTCCCTGGTCAGTGTACTCAACTTTTGTTCTGGAAGAAAAATTTGGATTTAACCGTTCCACAGCTAAACTTTTCATCGTCGATAGAATTAAAGGTCTCGTTTTAGGTCTCATCCTCGGAGTACCACTCCTCTATGGAATTCTGGCGATCTATCAGGGTTTGGGAAAATGGTGGTGGGTAGTAGGCTTCGCGTTCGTCACCATTTTCCAATTAAGCCTTGTATGGCTTTATCCCTCAGTCATCGCCCCACTCTTTAACAAGTTTCATCCTCTTGAAAGTGAAGAACTTAAAAGTGGAATAGAAAAACTCGTTACAAATGCTGGTTTCAACGCCAAAGAGGTTTTTGTGATGGATGCCTCCAAGAGAAGCTCTCATGGTAATGCCTACTTCACTGGATTAGGAAAAAATAAACGAGTTGTATTTTTCGATACTCTCCTCCAAGGTCTTTCACATTCTGAGGTTCTCGCCATACTTGCCCATGAATTGGGTCATATGAAATTGAAACATATTCCAAAATCAATGATCACTTCTTTAGTTCTGTCTTTTTTAGGATTCTGGCTCATGGGAGTTCTTTCTACATCTAATTGGTTTTACAGCAGCCACTTCATTAGAGTGATCTCCCCGGGAGTCCTCTTACTTCTTTTCTCTCAGGCCCTCTCACTTTATACGTTTTGGATATCTCCCATCGGCTCATGGATATCGCGTAGAAGAGAATTTGAAGCCGATGCCTATGCGGCGAAAGAGACAAATCCCGATGATTTAATTTCGGGTCTTCTGAAGCTTTACAAAGAGAATGCCAGCCCGGTGGTAACTGATAAAATCTATTCAGGATTTTATCACTCTCATCCACCGGCACTCGAAAGAATCAAAAAACTAGAATCATTCAAATGATAATCCCGTAAGCGAATGTCTTAAAAAATTTAAGTAAGGCTTACGGTATTTCTCAATTTCGTTATGAAGTTCGTGATAGCCCCCTTCTATAATCTTAAGAAGGGCCCTCTTTTCGATATTCTCAAAGTATTCGATGAGAATTTTGGGATTTACTAAGGCATCCCCGGTTCCAATCGAAACATACAGTGGGCATTCGGCCCGCAGGGGTCTGGAGAACACATCACGGGCGGTCTTGAGTATTTCAAAGAACAGTTTGCTGTGGATTTTAAGCTGGTTAAGATCGTCTTTGATATAGGCTTCATAAACCCGACTATCGTGGGAAAGCCTCTTCAAATCCAATAACCCTTCTAAGGGCAAGGTCGGCATTTTGATGAGGCCATCATATAAAAACTTAGGGGCATTACTGAACAAAGGCCCCATAAGACCAGGGGCCGCTACGGCCGGAGAACTTAAAAAAACCTTTTCCGGGTAAAAGTCCTGGGGGGCCATATTCTGCAAGTACGCAGCAGTAATGAGCCCTCCCATGGAATGACCAAACAAAGTATACCTGGTCATGCTGAACTCTTTTTTCAAGTAATTAATGACAGAGTGGAGATCCTTTGAAAACTCATTAAAGTCCGCGACGTAAGCACGCTTTCCCCCACTTTTCCCGTGTCCCCTTAGATCATAGATGGCGATATTAAAATTCTGTGAAAAAAGCTTTAGCAGGTATTCGTGGCGCCCGGAATGTTCACCAAGACCGTGAGATACGATCAACCATTGAGAACTACCGGTTTCGCGGATCAGGCATTTAAGTAAGGTCCCATCAAAGGATATTATCTCCCGGTATTCTTTATTCATAAAATCCTTTATAATCAGATTATGTATTGCCCAGTATGCTTCCAAAATACCATGAAGATCCGCTCCAGTGGAGTGATCAAACTATCGTTCAATGGAAAATCCAGGAACACTTCTTTGTTTACTTATAATCTCCAGAAAGAGACGCAAGATCAACTGGAGGCAAAACTTAGAGAGAAAATTGTGGATTTTTTCAGTTTTTATTCTGAGTTTCAGAACAAGACCCCGATAAAGAATTTCGAGGCTTACTCAGCAGACTTCATGTGCACTAATTCTTGTAAGATCGACATTATGAATACTAAGGTAAGTGTGATTGGGGTCATCTACCCCCTACCGGCTGTCCGCAAAATCCTTCAAGAGGAAGGCACTAAATTTGGGATTGAAACCGAAATTTAAATATCCGACTCAAGCTTCACTTCAAATTCAACGTACCCTTTGAGCTTGAAAGATTCAGGAACAATATTGGCCTGAAGTAAAGCGTCTAGCTTAAGAGCATTACCCTTCTTAGCAATTGGCATCAGGTTCACATCAGGTAAAGACAATTCCAGACATGATCTCACTGTACAGGTGTCCACGAAATTGACTCCCAGGTCCCGATCAAGTTCATCAGCATGCTTTTCCATAACAACTTTAAAAACCTCATTTGCGACCGGATCTTTCTTAAGCTCTAATATGATCCCATCACTTAGAAGAAGGATTCTTTTAAATTGCCCCTGGAACTCCGGTAAAGTGCGGAAAAATTCTTTTAAAACAATTGGATCTCGTGTTGTTTCCAGATAATGGATGCGCCCATATTTTTCATTAGAAGTATCTTCTTCTTTGGTTTTATTTTGATACCTTACCAGAACTAATTCTTTGGCCACTTCTGTATCTACGACTCTAGTCCGAGGGGTTTTAAAGATATCCAATAACTCTGAGCCATCATCCCCTAAGCCTTCAGTAAAAATAGGATCATAAGATTCAGGAGTTTTGATTTTTTCCGCAGAAAGTTTCATTCCAAACTTACCTACAAAATCAAAGTTTGTTTTACCTTCACCCAAAAGGTAGCGCCTGATCCAGGTTTCAACAACGCCTGCGGTTTTAACATCTAATCCAGATGCTTTCTTAGGTCTCATATAAAAAAATAATCGCTTAACTTTCACCGAATTTAAAATCTCCGGCAGCTCAGGAAGCGGTTGTACGTAAGAAAACTCATATCTTCCTTTCTTAGTGTTTTTAGCAAAAATATCTCCCACAAACTTAATAAGGCCTCCAGCAATGGGACCCAAACCAGGAAGAGGTGTTTTAAAGGCCATGGATGAATCGTCCAAAGCAAAAGTCACATTTTGAATAATGTGTTTGCAGTCCCCGTAAGCACAGGCGAGCTTCTCAACGGCCACGTCATTTTTGATAGTACTTTTCTGACCACAGCTCCCGATGAGAAGGAAGGCCATCATAAATAAAATACTATTACCAAAATTACTCATAACTACCTGTAATGGTGAAGATTTTGGCCATTATACGCTATGCAAAATTTATGAACAGGGTCCATTACCTTTTTACAGACCCCCATGTATAAACTTCATTCGCATCGCATTAAAGGGTACTATTTCCGAAATCAAACAACAGGACCCAAAAAGATGAAACTGAGCCTCTCCTTTCTTTTTTTCTTAGCGACAACCGCCCTACATGCCCAGGCC
This sequence comes from Pseudomonadota bacterium, assembly GCA_023432655.1. Classification (GTDB taxonomy): domain Bacteria; phylum Bdellovibrionota; class Bacteriovoracia; order Bacteriovoracales; family Bacteriovoracaceae; genus Peredibacter. The sequence goes on from JAEYUK010000241.1 coordinate 9,631, forward strand.
TGGAAAGTCGTTCCTCAAGGTGTTCGTATTGTTGGATATAGAAACGTCACGACTTCCGCTATTAAATCGAACTTCAATCAAAGTGGTGAGGAGAGCACCTTAGGAGCGAGTTTCAGAGTAGATGGTGCCGCCTTAAATAAGATGATGAATTACGCCATTATCCCAGGCGAAACGATGGATGATACGGCCTATAACAATCTTCTTATCGGCGCCTATGCCGTCGATGCCAAGGCCCATTTAAACGTCCATGGAACGGGATTTGGTTACGGCATAACAGATAAAGTTATGTTCTACGGTGAAATTGCTCACTACACTGCTAAAGTGAAAGCAAACATTAAAAGAACTGCCGGGAATAGCTATGACGAAACGGCCGATCTTCTTTTAAAAGCGGGAGGAACTATTAATACTTTCCTCGCCGAAAATATCCGAAACATGATTGACGCTAATGAAAACACCATTCAATCCGTCATTACAAACCAATACAAATACAAACCTGTTGGTGACTGGCATGGCTCTGGCTATGGTGACATGGAAACAGGTTTTATGATCAATGCTATTGACCGCGGAACCTGGGGCCTTTTGGTATACCCTGGTGCGGTTCTTCCAACAGGAAGACAAGATGATCCGGACATACTCCAGGACATAGGTTTTGGTGATGGTCAGTTCGATTTATTCGCCGAAATTGCTACAGGCTATGTGGCCAGTGACAATCTGTCTTTTGGTACGACATTACGTTATACCTATCAGGCACCCACTTCAAAAACTCTAAGAGTTCCCGAAGAAAGAGATTTTCAACTCTCAAGCACCAAAGCTGATTTCGATGTGAAGTATGGTGATAAAATAAACTGGATGCTTAATACAACAATTTCTTTAAATGACTGGATCTCTTTTACTCCGGTTTATCGAGTGCTATACCAGATGCCATCCCGCTACTCTTCAAAATTCTCAGCTGCCAATGATTATCTGGCCTATAATTCGGATAAAATTGAGCACCAGGGACAATTAACGACAACACTCTCTTCTATAACACCATTTCTCAATAAAGAATTTCTTCTACCAGCACAAGTGAATGTAAACCTGGTACGCACTCTTGGCGGTAAGAATGTACCGAATGTCAGTCGATTTGAAGTTGAATTCAGAATGCTGTTCTAGAGAATAATTTTGTAGCCCGTTCCCCAAACTGTCTCAATCGCGATATTCACTTTACTCATTTTTTTACGAAGTGAGAAAATATGCACATCGATATTTCTGGCAGTCATTTCCATATCTTTATCAAACTGATTGATAAGTTCTTCTCGGGTGCTGGCCGTAGACGGGTGCTTATAGAGGTGATTGAAAATAATAAATTCCCGGGAAGTCAGATTAACAGTAACTCCATCCTTCATTACAGAGTGGGCTTCCGGAATAAGCTTTAAACCAACATTAAGTAAATTATCTTCCAAAGAACTTACCTTGGCATGAGCGTTTCCTACTCGCACCAAAAGCTCCTCGTAATTAAAAGGCTTGGTAATGTAGTCGTCAGCACCACTTTGAAGGCCTTCAATAATTTGATCTGATTTATTATAAGCTGACATCATGAAGATTGGTGAAAGCTTATCCTTTAAACGGATGGTTCGAATGATATCGATTCCCTTAATACCAGGTAAGTTCCAGTCAACGAGATAAATACAATGCTCAGGACGGGCCTTTGCTGAAAAGAATTCTTCGGCCGTAAAATAAGAATGAACTGTGAACTGGTTCTTCTCTAGAAGGTAGCGCAAAGACTCAACGATTTCTTTTTCATCCTCAATGATCACAATAGCTTTATTCATAGCACCCATTTTAAGCCGAACCAGAAATTTTTAATAAAGAATAAGGACCTAACTAAAGAAATTTTTATTAGTAACCTTAAGACTTCTTAAATTATGACCAAAAAAGATAAGAACTCAAATAGTAATTTCAGTATTTTCAACTACTTAGTTAAGGCTTTTTTTAAATTTTAAGATTGTTTTAATAAACGCTTAGATTGTGAAGACATGTGGAAAATGGTGGGCGTTGAGGGGATCGAACCCCCGACATCTACCTTGTAAGGGTAGCGCTCTCCCAGCTGAGCTAAACGCCCACATGTCGATTTGGAGCGTTCATATTAGGTATTTGAGAAATTATTGTCAACGAGAAATTGATCCCAAAGAATGATTTTTCTTTGGGATCAACTCTTCAATTAAATTGCTTTAACTGGCATGTCTTGAGTCGCGATGATCTGCCCATTATTTTTAATCACCAGCTTGAATAGAATCTCTTTCCCACGGGCGGCCTTGCTGAGTTTGTAATTCAGGAATACTTTTTGCTCCTGACCACGCTCTAAGACTTTAGTCATTTCAGGTTTTCCGATGATGGTTGCATAACTGGTTCCTACTTCTTCCATCCAGACTTCATAGCCTTGATCAACTCCGATATATTTCGGGTTAAGCTTCACTTCTACAGCGTGAGTTTTAATCGTTCCAATAATCCGCACCGCTACTCTCGGAGTTTTTTCGAATAAAACACTCATATTAATCTCAGGATTAATACTTATTTCTTCTTCAACTTCGAACTTCTCAGTTCTAGACGATGTGTAATCGTGACCAGGGTAAACGATTTCACCTTTAACTGTAACTTTAGTGCCAGGGACGGAGTTATCGCTCAGACGGAGTTTTAAAACATCGAGGTGAGCTGCAGAAAGGGCATTTACCGACGGCAGAGGTAACTCTTTTCTTTCAACTGAAAGGTTGGAAGAAAGAGAGGTGAGCTTGATCAGAACGTTTCCTGTAGAGGCCCGGGAGCCAACGTTTTTAACCGGGATTACCAGACCGACTTCAGAACCAGGAACGACGCCATATTGAGAAGTGGCTTTTAATCCGGTTGCACCATTTAAGGTTAAGGCCGGATTCTTTTTGAGATGGCCATCAACCATCTCAACCGACTCTCCTTCTACTCTGGCGATTTCCGCCGGAAGATTCAATGTATAAGAGTTGGCTTCGGAACGTTCAAACGTTTCCTGGTAAATGTCATTCTTACCAACAGCAATTCCGACATCCTTACCTACTTTAGTCCCTTCAGCTAAATACCCCGGATAGAGTCTGGCAAGCTCAGGTCCGAACGCCTCAGTAATCCGGTTATTAAAGACACTGCTATATTTTTTAGAGAATGTTTCTTTGTGAGCTTGATTATATAAGTTCTCATAGCGAATGACGTAAGACCCCTTACAGGCTTCCAGGTAATCTTTCACCCCTTTATAAACAGCTGCACAGTCAACCTTTTGCGCATTCACTCCGGGGGCCGGAATAGTGTAAACGTTTTTCGCCTCTCTGATCTTTTCCCGAAGACTAAGAATTTGCTTAAGTTCAGCTTTTGATTGTTCAATGAGTCCATCCAGGGAACTAATAATCTGGAGAGAGTCACTGATTTCTCTTTCGGTGAGAACAGGTATTACTTCCTCACCACGAGATAAAGAAGAGCTCACTAATGAAAGTTCATCCCTCATACCAAGAAGAGGAAGTGATTTTCTTAAAGAGACCTCATCGTTCAGGCGACGATCATACTCTTCTTGATAAAGCTCAGGCTTAACGACTTGGTTGGCATAATTTCTGGCCCGATTAGCACCAGCTACTTTACCTTCCTGATCGCCTCTCTCCCTGTCGGCAGTTGAGTCATGTCCAATGACATATCCATCCTCATATCCAATGATTTCACCGCGAACATAACCTCGACGTAAAGCTTCCCATTTAGCTTCTACTTGAGCATTTTCAGTAGCAAGTTTAGTGCCGGTGCTTACAGCATCCTTTTCCCCTGCTTTGAATCCGTCACTCGTGCCGATGATCGCCTTATCCTCACCTAGCTTATGAGCTTCTGATAAGTAGCGCTGGTATAGACCCAAACGAGTTCGATATTGGGTATTGGCCTCATCTGCATTTTTTTGAGCGACAGTACGATCTCTTAGTGCTGTTACGACCTGAGGAATTAACACTTCAAGATTTCTTTGAACTACAGGAAGTTCTCTCTGGATAGAAGCTAGTCGATTTTCATTTGACTGAATCTCATTTAAAGAATTTGCAATGACTCGTTCAGCCTCATTTCTGCGACTCTCAGTGGAGCTATACTCACGTCGCGTATCATTCTCATACCGAATCAATTGATCACGACGATCAATTTCGGCCCGTCTATTGCCATTTAAACGAATCAGAACTTGATCTGAATTTACCATTTCCTGTGTGACAACAGCGAGAATCTGCTCCTGTCGTTTTAGTTCTTGCTCAATCTTACGAAGTTCACTGCGGCTGCGAGCAAGCTTCCCTTCTTCCTGCTTTAATGCAGTTGTATCGCGATTTATCTCATTTCGAAGAGTCGCAATTCTTGCCTCAATTTTTCTATTCTCTTCAGGAAAAGAATTAATACTTCTTTCCATGTCAGCGATTCTTTTATTAAGACGAACAATCTCGGACTCAAGCTTTTGAATGTCACTTGTTAAAGCTTGAATCTGACTGTTAATCAGATTTTCTCTTTGGGCCAGAGTATTAACCTGGCGTCTTTTGCCTTCAATTGAAGAGTTCAATGAACTTATTTCTTGCTCTAGGTTTTGGATTCTGGCGGAATGATCTGCGCTCTGATCCCCTTTAAGTCGTGCTAATTCGGCCTTCTTTTGATTAAGGGCCGACTCTTCGCCAGAGATTTGGGAGCGAAGAGAATTCAATTCATTACGAACAGCAGGAAGCTGGTTTTTTACATCGTTTAGTAGCGGTTGTTTGGCCCCTAGGGCCGATTGGTTCTGGGTAAGAGAATTTCTCACTTGCCCTAATTCCGCACGATCGCTGTCCACTTGTCTTTGTAGATCTAATTTGGTCTTTTCAGAGTCTTGCAGAGCTTTTTGGCCCTTGTTTATCTCATTCGTAAGCTGATTCATTTTTTGAGTGATGCTTCGCTCTTCTTTTATTTCTTTTTGGAGGTCAGCATTAATCCGGGCGACAAGCTGATGCTGGGCCTGGCGGCGGCTTTTAAAATTCCTGTTTCTCATTTCTTCCTGGTGAATATCATGATCAAGAGAACTTAAAATCCGATCAGCGTAGCGTATTTCATTTATAAGTTTATCCAGATCTCTTTCAAGAGTTCTCATGTGTTCGTTCAAAGAACCTATTTCTTGCCGTTTATAAGCAATAATTCCTTTAAGCTCGCTATTTCGGTCAGGAAGATCAACAAGTTGTCTTTCCATGGTAGAAATAGAAGTTTCCAGTTGCTGCTGGCGGCTTGCGAGATCTTCGTGCTTATTGATTTTCTCTTCAAGAATCTGGGCCAGATTCTGATAAATCTTCAGGTATTGAGTGTGGTTAATTTCATCCGGCAGACTCTGGGCCATAGCGTGACCAGTAAGTAACATCGAGGCAATAATAGAGGCTTTAACGGTGAAACCCATCGAATTCATATTCTCTCCTGAGAAGTTAAATTGGCGATGAGATCATACCCGCAAAAATATTTGAAATTAAAGAGCGTGTAATTTTTATTGAGGTTTTAGGCAAAAAAAAGAAGGGCCCGGTGTCAACCAGGCCCCAAACAGTAGAAATTCTAAAGATTAAATTAGTTAGCTACTTCCAAACTGGCTTCGCCATCAAGAACTTTAAGCGCACGGGCCTTCATGAATTCTTCCGGCTTCGTGAGGTTAAGAGCAACTCGAAGAACTTCTTCCGCTTCAGTCACAGGGCGGATATCAATCCCATCTTTGATCTCATCAGGAATTTTTACGATATCTTTTCTATTCTTCTCCGGAATAATGACTGTCGTAATTCCGGCCTGTTTAGCAGCAAGGATCTTCTCCTTTAAGCCGCCGATAGGAAGAACACGACCGCGAAGTGATATCTCACCAGTCATAGCGACATCCTGACGAACAGGAATATTAGCGATGGCAGAAGTCAAAGCTGTTGCCATGGTGATCCCCGCAGATGGACCATCTTTTGGAGTTGCCCCATCTGGTACGTGGATATGAATATCATTCTTAGAATACCACTCATGATCTACACCAAGACGATTGGAAATTGAGCGAACGTAAGAAAGAGCTGCCGAAGCGGATTCTCTCATCACGTCTTTTAAGTTACCAGTTACCTGGATCTTACCGCTGCCTGGAACAGTGACAACTTCAATGTGAAGAAGCTCACCACCGACAGAAGTCCATGCCAGACCATTCACTAAACCAACCTGAGGTTGCTCTTCGATACCGGTTCTGTCGAACTTCACTGGGCCTAGATATTTCTCAAGGTTCTTCTCAGTTACAGCGAACTTACGGCCTTCCTTAATATCTTCAGTCACTACTTCAGTGGCAATTTTACGGGCGATGGTGTTCATTAAACGTTCAAGTTCACGAACTCCGGCCTCTTTTGTATAGCCTCGAACAATGTTAGAGAAGATTTTATCAGTCAAAGTCACCGGATAATTTTTTAAACCGTGAGATTCAACCGCTTTTGGAAGAAGATACTTCTTCGCAATCTGTTGTTTCTCATCTGGTGTGTACCCAGCAATATGAATGATTTCCATACGGTCACGAAGTGGACCAGGGATAGCACCAAGATCGTTAGCGGTCATGATGAACATAACTTTTGAAAGGTCATATTCACACTCAATATAATGGTCACCGAAAGTCTTATTCTGACCAGGGTCAAGCACCTCAAGCATTGCAGCTCCCGGATCCCCTCTAAAATCAGAAGACATTTTATCAATCTCATCCAAAAGGATCACAGGGTTAGAAGTTCCGGCCTTTTTAAGAGCGTGGATGATCTTTCCTGGCATCGCACCGACGTAAGTACGACGGTGACCGCGGATTTCAGCTTCATCACGTACGCCACCAAGTGAAATACGAACAAACTTACGACCTAAAGATTCTGCAAGGGATTTTGCAATTGAAGTCTTACCTACCCCCGGCGGACCAGCAAGACACAATAGTGTTCCACGCGTGTCGTCTTTTACAAGTGAACGAACAGAAAGATATTCAACAATTCTTTCTTTCACATCTTGTAGACCGTAATGATCGGCATCAAGAATCTCACGGGCCTTCGCCACCGAGTTATCATCTTGGGTGTACTCATCCCAAGGGAGTGAGACCATCCAGTCGATATAGTTACGCACCACTGCCGCTTCCGCAGACATCGGAGACATAGATTTAAGTTTACGAAGCTCTTTATTCGCTTTTTCACGGGCATCATCAGGCATTTTCTTAGCGCGAAGTTTCTCTTCCATTTCGACTAAGTCAGACTTCTCATCTTTATTGCCAAGCTCTTTCTGAATCGCATTCATCTGCTCGTTCAGATAGTACTCTTTCTGAGATTTTTCCATTTGTGTTTTCACACGAGAACGGATTCTCTTCTCAACGTTGATGATTTCAATTTCCCCTTGCATTTTTTCAAGAAGAAGTTGAAGACGAGTATCTACATTTACAGCATTTAGAATTTCTTGTTTCTCAGGAATTTTCATCGTCAGGTGAGCAACAATAATGTCGGCCAGGCGAGATGGATCTGAAATAGATGAAATACTCATTAAGAGTTCAGGAGGAATTCTCTTATTAAGTTTCACGTATTGTTCGAAAATGTTTTTTACAGATCTCATTGAAGCTTCAACTTCAACATCTGATTCAACCACATCTGCGCACTTCTCTACTTCAGAGT
>JAEYUK010000242.1 GCA_023432655.1 Pseudomonadota bacterium
CTCAAAGATATTCCGTTGGAGCAAAAGTTAAACTCTAAAGTGATGAGTACCGAGCTTAATCTTAAAATGGGCTGGGAAAAAAACCTCCACCTATTAAAGAGTGATAAAGACCTGGATATCTTGAATGAAGATCTTAAGTATCTGGGAAAAAATCCTTATGGAATGTCAGGGCAGAATTTCCTTTTCGTCTCTAAAAAAGAGCCCCCGCAAAGTTATCCCATCGTGGCCGAGGCCCTTTTGGACAGGGTGTATGATTTCTCTCATTATATTTTTCCCAATGGAATTCGAATTTGTTATCAGAATTTAGTCGATAAGAAGTACCAATATAAGGGGACTGTTTTCCGTGATTATACTTGTCCCACTCTTGAAAATTTAAAATTCTATTCCGAGATATCCCAAGAGAGATGGAAAAAATTTAATAACGCTCTTGATGAAATCGTTAAGAACTATGCGACTAGCGCAGTCTCTTGTGGTTTTTCGGTAGATTCTTTTGTCCATCAAGTACAAAACGAACTCCACATACGCTATCTAAGTGAAGTGAACTATCGCCGAACCATGGGGGAAGTGGCCTTTGAACTTTCGTTAAAGTTTGGGGGTCTTCGAAAATGGTCTATGTTCTTATTGACCAAAAAATCGAAACTTAAATTTACAGAACTTAAAGAAATACTTCTTCCTATAACCTGGAAGGAGGATACTTCACGAGGAGTCATTCTTTTAACTCCGGAAGACGTACGATTTGAAATGTTTTTTCTTTCGGCTTTGAATGAAGAAGAGGGAATGCTTCTTTTAGAGGAACTAAAGGAATTACTGCCTGACTCCGAGTTTCCGGTAGGCTTCTAAAATAATTCTTCCCGCTTCTTCCGCATTTTCCCCGTAGGAAATGATCCCATCTTCATGACCTTTCATCACAAAGATCCCGGAAGTCTTTCCATGCAAAAGCTCTTTAGCTTCCCGGGCCATCTCCAGTGTTCCGTAGGCAACATTCTCACTAATAGCATCGCAGTTCTCTAGCTGGAGAAGCTTCCATAGTTTTGGATGATGGACATGAAAGACGTATTGAATAGCAGGGTTACTTTCATAGATTCCAAAATGAGTTAAGGATTCACTGGAAGGAGGGATAAGGCCTTCCGCCATGACGGAGCCTTTCCTCAAATCACATTCAATGACTTTGGTGTAGTGATGGGCCTGGAGATGGGCCAGGTGCCCAGTTTGACTGCCAGTGATGAGGAAAGTTCGTTTAGTCAGCCGGCAAGAAAGATTACCGTATCCGATTCGGTCAATCGGGTATTCTCCGATTAAACTGAGTTTAAAAAAGAGCGCACGCCACTTCTCCAGAGCTATGACCTGGGCCATTTCCGGGGCCGGGGCCCTTTTTAGGGTCATTTTAAACTTTATTACGCCTTCATCTCGATTACTGGTCACAGATAAGTCCTTGATTACTCCACAGGCTCACTTATAATGAGAATACTGGACATGATGACCCATGGACAAGACTCATTTCACCGGGAGTGGTTATCCTCGAGAAAATTCTTAATGACTTGAAAGCAAAGCTGCCTTTTCTGAATAAAGGAAAGCGCGAAGATGAAGAGTTAGATGAATATGAAGAAGACGAAGACGCATCACAAGATGATGCGACGGATGCTACTGACCTCGCGGATCTTCAAAGGCAAGTTGACGAAGATGACGAGGAATTAGAAGAAGACGAAGAAGAGGAAGAAGCTCCCGTATCCATCGTTGATAAAATTAAACACAAATTGAAATCTCTTCAAAAAAAATCTCCATCCAAAGCTAGTGAAGATGGTGAAGAAGATATCGATGAAGCGGCAGCTCTTAAGAAGAAGAGAAGTAAAATCATTCAAATCGTTATCGCTGCGGCGGTAGTTCTTTTTCTCTTAGCTGATTTCAATGAAGAAGGTACCACTCCTGAAGGAGCGCCAGAAGAATATGCTGATGAGATTCCAGATAAAACTGAGCCGAAAGCGGAAACACCTGTAGCGGAAACTCCTACTACTGAGACACCTGTTGCAGAAACACCAGTTGAAACACCTCCGACCGAAACACCACCTGTGGTGACTGAAGAGGCTGGCGAGACTCCTGTAGACACTGAAACTGTTACAGCAGGTCCGGAAGAAACCACGCCGACCCTTCCAACCGAAGAACCGGCCGATTCAACCGATAATGGGGAAGTGATTACTTTTGGTGAAGATCTTCCTTCAGAAACACCTGATGATGCTTCTTCTATTCCTCTAGAGTTTGGAGAAGGTGGTTTGGTTGGTGAAGATACTGGTACGGTTGGAGATGAAAATCTTACAGATCAGATCCTCCAGGATCTTGAAAAACAGGCCAAATCAAAACCAACATCTGAACCTCAAAAAGAATATGTTGCTCCACCTGATTACGAATACCGCGGAAGAGGTTTAGTCTATAACTGTGTTGGTAAACATTGGGCCTGCATTGATGGGCCAAGTTATAAGACGTGCGAAGATAATGCTTCCTCTGTTCAGTATTTAAAAAAGAAAGTAGAGTGCCATCCTTTCAATGTTTATGAAACGACAAGAGGATGCGAAAGCATGCAGAACCGGATGGTTTCTTCGAGTGCCAAAACGACTTTTTGTACTGAGTGAACGAAATGATTAAGCGGCGTTCTTTGTGAATCTTCTATCCATAAGTGGAATAAAAAATTCATCTTCGCCTTTGAGTGCTTCTTTTTTCATTCCCTGAATGAACATCCTCACCAAAAATGGATCGAACTGAGAGCCTGAGAATTGAATGAGTTCATCAAAGGCCACTTCATAAGGAAGACCTTTGCGGTAAGGTCTGGTGGAGGTCATAGCATCGAAGGTATCGGCGATCAGAATGATTCTGGCGGCGACAGGAATTTCTTCACCTTTAAGACCTAACGGATAGCCTTTACCATCATAGCGCTCATGGTGAAGCCTGGCATTGGTTGCGATTTTTTCAAAGTTCGGAAAATCTTTTAAGATCTCATAGGATTTTTCCGGATGTTGTTTCATCACCTGGAACTCTTCTTCTGACAGACGAGAGGGTTTATTGAGAACAGCATCAGGTGTACCAATCTTTCCGATATCATGAAATATAGCGGATAGTTCAAGGTCACTCATTTCTTCCTCAGATAGCTTTGCTTCTGCACCAGTGACTAGAGAGAAATAGGCCACACGCATGCTGTGACCAAAGGTATAATTATCCTTAACATCCAGGGCCTTTAAAATAGTACGGGCGGCCTGTTCACTTATTCTTTTGTTTTCAGCTTTGAGTGTTTCTACTTGAGAGGCCATACCCAATAGGGATAAGGCGGTGTTCACGGATGGGAGCTCAAAGACATTATTTTTTTTCATAGTTCTTCCAACTAAAATGAAGTGAAAATCGTTTCACTTGATAGATTCTCTTCGGTTGTTTTGCAGAAAAATAAACGGTAAAATATGAGATATCGTTAATCCCCGGGTAAGTTATTGAATAAACTGAGGTTTACCCCCTAAAAGGCACACTATGATCATTCTGGATGAACGGAATTTCCTGCAAAAAGAGCTGGAAGAGAAGGGCTTTAAAGTCTTTGATTTTTATGAAGATTTATCCGTTCTCTCGATGAAGGAGTTCTCTGAACTCGAACTAAAGAGACGCGGGGAATTTCTGCTCATTGATACGCAAACTGTTTTGAGTCATCCAGAGCTTCAGGAAACCTTTAAATCGGTAATGAATACCTTTCTTGGAGCTGTCTTCTTTCACGAGCATAGTAATGAGAAGGCACAAAATTGGGTGCGTGATGAGGGATCTTTTTTAAATAAGATCATCGGAGAATATTCTCTTCCGATGGCCCAGCTTAATTGGACCATTCTTTCAAATCAGCTGCAGTTCCTATGGAATCTTTTGGAAGACCAGAGAAAACTCCAGCATCATATGGCCCAGTTTAGCCTAGAACTTGATCAGGTCCTTCAAGAAGCGGAAGTAGAAATGGTAAGGGCCAAAAAAATTCACAATACCATCGTGCCCAGAAGAAATGAGGAAATTAAAGGGATCGTTTTCACTAATAAGTATGGAGCAGGGGAAGGTGGCGGTGGAGAGTTTTACGATCTTGTTTCTACGCCCTCAAAAGTTTATCAGATTCTTTTTTCCAGCCAGTCCTATTTGCTTTCAAGTTCTGTGATGGGGATTTTGGAGCATCATCGGGAGAAAGGTTTTAGTACAGAAGCTTTTCTAAAAGATGTTGAAGATGAAATTGAAAATATTAATGCGAGTAAAAAGAAGAAACCGCTGATAGACCTTATGCTGCTTGAGCTTGATCTCTCCACTCTCGTTCTCACATTGGCCACGGACTCAAAAGCCGAGCTATATAGTCAGACGAAAGGCAAGCTGGAGTTATCGAAAGGATCTTCCATTCAACTCGCAAAGAATGAGAAAGTCGTTGTATTCTCCACCGGATTCCTTTTTAATTGGAATGAAGGACATCCTGACAAAAATTTATCAGAATTTCTAAAACATCAGGGAGGAAACTCCACAGGGGAATTGATGTCAGAACTTTTTTTCCAACTGAAAGAGGGAAGAGAAAGTCAGTTCCTGAAAAAAGACGCGATTGTGGTCATGATGGAGGTTAATAGACATGGCATTCATAAAGTTTAGTTTTCTGCTGCTCTTAACTATCTCTTTTGCTGAAGCCCAATCACGCTTTAGCCCTAAGAGTTGTTTGGACGCTAGTTATAAAATGAAAATGCACCAAAAGGGGCCTTTGTTTGGTCTCCTCAAACAGGAATTTATCATCAAGAAGGATTCCTGCATTGTTCATATTACTCACAAAAAATACTTACCAAAAGAATGGTTCATTGATGTATGCCGTGAACCTGTTCACATCAAAGTTACTTCGGCCACGGGTGTTGATGTCGCTAAGAAAGAGAACGAATGCATTAATCAAGATCAGACAAAAAATACTTCTGACTTTTGTTCCCAGTACTTTTCTTTAATGGATGTCATTCAGGATGACGGTCTCATCTTCGCGGAAGGTGATCGTGATAATTTAAGTTCAGCTCACGGGCAGACTTATTGTGCTTATCTTCTTCTTCGTAAATATCTAAATGATTCCGTTGTTTTCAGTCGTTACACTGAGGTTCCGGATATATTTATTGAAAAGGCCAAAAATGAGCCGAAGAAAATTCAACTCCCGCAGGATAGTGCTGAGCTTAAGCCAGAGAACCAGGAAGTGAAAGCTCCGCTGACACCAGAATCAACACCAACCACATTATAAGACAAAAAAAAGCCCCTTTCGGGGCTTTTTTTATACCTTACTGAAGGCCGTTTCTAAATCCTGGATAAGATCATCTGCGTCTTCAATACCAACAGATAATCTGATGAGGTTATCAAAAATGCCCAATTCCTCTCTTACTTTCTGAGGAATCGATGCGTGTGTCATGATCGCCGGATGATCAACTAAACTCTCAACTCCGCCAAGACTTTCTGCCAAAGCGAAGAGGTGCACGTTTTCAAGGAAGGCCCTCGATTCTTTGATCCCGCCTTTAAGGAAGAAAGTGATCATTCCGCCCGGACCTTTCATCTGTTTAAGTCCTAGTTCATATTGAGGGTGCGACTTAAGGCCTGGATAAATAACTCGTTCAACTTTAGGATGAGATTCCAGATAAGTTGCAACTTTCATGGCATTGGCAGCATGAGTCTTCATTCGAAGGGCCAATGTTTTAATCCCTCTTATCACTAACCATGAATCAAATGGTGACTGACACGGGCCAATGGCGTTTTGATAGAAGAAAAGTTTATCTTTAATTTCCTGAGAGTTCATCATAACGGCTCCACCCACAACATCGGAGTGACCGTTAATGAATTTAGTCATGGAATGGATGACGATATCAGCGCCATGATCAAGTGGATTCTGAAAGAATGGGCTCATGAAGGTATTATCCACCACGGTCAAAGCGTTTACTTTTTTCGCCATAGCGGTAATAGAATCGATATCAGAAATTTTTAAAAGTGGGTTGGTTGGAGTTTCAAGCCAGACCAGGGCCGGTTTGAATTCATTGATGGCCGCTTCTAATTTTTTAAGATCAGTTGTATCGACAAACTTGTACTCATGAATATCAGGGAAGACTTTAGAGAAAAGACGGTAGGTACCGCCATAAACATCATCACCGCAGATGATTTTTGATCCCTTTGGGAGCATATGCATAATAAGGGAAGACGCCGCCAGACCGCTGGAAGTTACCAGACAGTGTTTGGCGTTTTCTAAGGATGCGAGCAATGTTTCCAGGCGCGTGCGAGTTGGGTTGTGAGAACGAGTGTACTCATAACCTTTGTGCTCACCCGGAGAACTTTGCACATAAGTTGATGTCTGAAAAATAGGAGGCATGATGGCGCCAGTTACCGGATCAGGTTCACCGCCAACATGAATAACTTTAGTTTCAAATTTCATTTCTTTCATTTTTACTCCATTAACTCTTGTGTTTCATAAGAAGCCGCCAAGGTCGAGAGGCGGGCAATTACTGAATACACAGCTTCTTTAATTGTATGGTCACAATCTTGTTTAACGTCTGAGAGACATAGTTTCTGGTAAACCATTCCTTGTGAATTTAAATTCGCCTGGGTGCCCTTAAGCGGATTCGTGCGGATGAAGCCACCAGAGCTTTTCCCATTCACCAGATAAATAGTTACTTCGGCAGGAGCATCATCATATTTTACGATGGTCTCAACGCCTTCTTGAATCAAGACAGAGGTGAATTTTAAATTATTCTTACCTACGTCCATTTTATTTCGAATCTTTCGGTTCATGGAAATGATCTCTTCGCCACTTGAGACGACAGAAATTCCCATTCCGTAAGTCCCCTGGGAAGCTTTGACAAAAACCGATGACCCTTCCGGAAGTTTTGACAAAAGCTTATCGACTTCAGACCCCAGGATATCAAGGCCCTCTTTAGTGTTGAAATCAACATTATCTACTGAAGAGAAATGGGCCTGAATGAGATCCGGATTTATTTTGAAATGTTCGCAAAAACGATTCGCAGTTTCCCGATATTTTTTAAAGTGGTGGATCTTCTGACGACGGAACCAACCGACTTGAGGAGAAGGGTGGACCGGTGTTTTGATCTCTTTCCATTCAACATTTAGCGGAACAGATTGATCGTTATTTAAAACGACGATGTCGAAATCAAATTTAATCGAGGAA
>JAEYUK010000258.1 GCA_023432655.1 Pseudomonadota bacterium
ACCGGTCGTGCGCTGAGTTTCCCCAAAAAAAGATTAATGCTAAGTTCACCGCGCTCACTTGAGGTGGTTACACTTTTTGATAAGCCTTATAAACGTGCAGTCAATGTGCAGCCGGATCTAACCGGTAAGAAGATTGCCGACCAGTTTATTGTGGGCTACGGCCTAGATCTGGAAGACTTCGGCCGTAATTTTGAACAACTTTACTATTTAAGATACCCGAACTGATTGAGCGCTGTTCTTACTGAAGATTTTCCGGGAATAATTTCCCAATCTCACCGCGTCTGATGACCATGGCATTCATATGCTTAAGCCAGACGCCGTCTTTAAATTCCCATTCAGTGCTGAGACCGCGAAGCTTACCTTGATTCTTAATTTTGGCATCAAACTCGTCACGACCTTTGATGCTATCCCCGCTGGCACGAAGAGCTTCGGCTCCGACTTTCATAGCGTCCAGAGCTAGAATTTCGATCAGCCCTGCTGGTTTTCCATAAATTTCACGGAATTTATTAAGCATTTCCTGATTCAGATCTTCAGGATCATCCCCGATGAAATAAAGAACGCCGAGATTTTTCTGCTCTCTTACAAGGGACTTTGAAACCCAGCTAGGTCCACCCACAACTTTAATTCCTTGAGCGTCGTAATAGCCCAGAGTCGGGATGATCTGAACGGCTTCATGTGGAAAACTTGCTAGAAATAACCAGTCAAAGTCCTGCACCGGAGGTAAGGTTTGGACTCTTCGGATAGAACTTTTTTCATGTGAGTACACGTCTTCCAGAATATTAAATTCTTCAGAACGCTCCCTCGGATACTTTAAACCCAAAAAGAGCTTGGCCGTATCACGGTAGTCATGCACATTTTTGGGAAAGCTCGCCACACTTGTAACCTTAAGAGACTTTTGATTCGCCTTACGCCAGACTTCGTCAACATAGGCCTTTCCGCCTTCGTTATCAGGAAAGATCACTCCAATTCGAGAACCAAAGGTTTCGATCATTTTATCAGAGAGAAGAGCTTCTACCTGGGACTCAATGGAGCCCTGGACTTCAATCAAATGATGGTTTTTTTCTTCTTTTGGAAGATTAATCTGCGAAAGAGAAATATAGAGAACGCCATACTTTCTTGCTTCCAGATACTCGGCCTTAGCACTTTCCGGGAAAAGCCCTCCGATAATGAGAGAAACACGCTCCTCGCGAATGAGTTCAAGCACTGCCTGGGCCCCTTGCGCCGGAGAATCAATTGAGTCTTTAGTATGGACTTTTAGATCTTCATTAAGACCCAGGACCTTAAGCCCCGTATCAATACCACTCAAAGCCTTTTGTCCGAAGTTTCCTTTCTCGCCTGAGAGCGGGAGTACCAGACCAATATTTGAGATGTTGATTCGGGAAGCGTTATCCAGTCTCAGTTGAAACTCTTTAGTGAACTTTTGGACTTCTTCATTATCGCTGAACTGACTGTTCAACCAATTGATGACGTCCTTAGCTCCGCCTTTATCGCCGCTAATATATCTTTCATCAGCTTCAAGTTGGGCCAACTGAGCTACGGCGAGATTATTAGAGTCATTGAAACTTTCAAGAAGTCTTAGTCTCTGTCCCTCCGAGAGAAGTTCAAATGACTCTTTCATCGGAAGATAAAGACTTGAAGACTGAAGTTCCGGGAAGGTCTTAATTGGTTCAAGGAGAAGAACACTCGCGGTGGTGATCATCTCATGATTTTGTACCTTGTTCCCATAGGCCAGGAGCAACTGAGCATATTTTTTAACTTCCGGGTCAGTCAAAACATGACGGTCAATTTTTACTAAGCGCCCTTTAAGTTCATTAATCTGACCGAGCTTATAATGACCGCTCGCCATATTGAGCTGCACCTGAGCATAAAGCTGAGTGTCTTTAGGGGCGTACTTTTCAGAGACCTCAAAATTTAAAATCGCTTTAGCGGTTTCCCCCATATTGAAAAGAGACACACCTTTAAGATTATATTTTAGGGATTTTTCTACAGGAGTCAGTTTGTCATCGGACAATTCAGCGAGCTTAGCAATGGCCCCTTTATGGTTACCGCTTTTAATGAGATCTCGAGACGCATCCAAATTTAAGCGGGTCTCAGGAGAAATCTGCGATTCATCAAGTTTTTTCACCGTCTTCATTTGAGTACATGAAGCAACGATTAAGAGCATTACCAATAAAATACGCATAAATAACCTTTGATAAATAACGTGCTCTAGATTTTAACTCTGGCCGGGATAAATGTCACGTAAGTGAAGGAGAAGAAGGTCAGGAATTACTCCTGACCTTAAGAAAATACTATTGGAAAAGTTCGCGCACCCGCTCAAAAAACCCCTTACTCATGGGGTTAGAGGAATTTTGTTCTAATTCAGCAAGCTGAGTGAAAAGCTCGCGCTGCTCTTTATTAAGTTTCGTCGGAGTTTCAACGTGGATGGTAATGATTTGATCGCCAAATCCGTAACCACCAAGCTTTGTGATCCCCTTATTTCGAAGCTTCATTTTCTGTCCCGCCTGAGTTCCTTCAGGGATTTTCATTGAAACTCGACCACCAAGGGTCGGAACTTCAATTTCTGATCCTAAAGCGGCCTGAGAGAAGCTAATCGGAACTTCGCAGATGACATCATAGTCATCGCGTTTAAAGAATTCATGAGGCTCAATATGAATTAACACATAGAGGTCTCCACTTGGTCCGCCATTAAGTCCTGAATCACCCTGGCCTGAAAGTTTTAAACGCTGCCCTTCATCAATTCCGGCCGGAACTTTGACGGAAAGTTTTTCTTTCTTCTTAGTGCGACCTCGGCCGTGACAAGTTTCACAAGCGTCTTTAATGATCTGGCCTGAACCATGACACTTAGGACATGGCTGAGCGATGGTAAAGAAACCTTGCTGACGGCGAACTTCGCCGTGGCCTTGACACATATCACAGGTCACAGGACCTGAGCCTTTCTTCGCCCCGGAACCGTGGCAATCACCACAGGCCACAGAACGGTTAATGTGAATTTCTTTCTCCACACCAAATGCTGCTTCTTCAAATGTTGTATGAAGTTCAGTTTGAAGATCATCCCCTGCCTGGGCGCGACTTCTGCCGCCACGTCTTCCGCCGCCGCGACCTCTTTGCCCACCCAGAATATCTCCGAATATATCGCCAAAGATATCTCCCAGATCACCAAAGTCGCCGGAGAAACCGCCGCCCTGGAATCCGCCGCCGCCCATGCCACCTTGTTCAGCTGCATGCCCCATACGGTCGTACATGGCACGCTTTTGATCATCCATCAGAATATCGGCCGCGTGAGAAGCTTCTTTGAACTTAGCTTCAGCTTCCTTATTTCCTGGATTTTTATCAGGATGGTACTGCATCGCTAGTTTGCGATAGGCCTTTTTAATTTCATCTTTCGAAGCAGTCTTGGATACGCCAAGCACTTCGTAATAATCTCGTTTGTCGCTCATAACAATTGATCATCCTAATTTGTCGTCTGATTTAAAAAGGCCCCTTATTACTAAGGGGCCCGGATACTTCAAGTTCTAAGCTTATTATACTTCTTTATAATCAGCGTCTACTACATCGTCTCCATCATCCTTCTTCTGCGATTGCGACTGTCCCGCATCTGGTCCCGCACCGGCACCCGCACCGGTATCAGCTCCGGTTCCTTGATACATGAACTGGGCCAGGCTGTGAGCGACGTTTTGAAGTCTTTCAGTCGCTGCTTTAATTTCGTCCAAAGACTCGGATGTGAGTTTTGTTTTTGCTTCACTAATCGCTCCTTCGATTTCAGCTTTTTTATCAGCTGGAACTTTGTCACCAGCGTCTTTGATTCCTTTTTCAGAAGCAAAAACCAGGCTATCTAAGTTATTTCTGGCATCGACAACTTCACGACGTTTCATATCAGCTTCACGGTTTTTCTCAGCATCTTGAACCATACGTTTAATTTCTTCCTCAGAAAGACCTGAGTTAGAAGTGATCACAATGTTCTGAGACTTACCAGTGGCCTTATCGAGGGCCGAAACGTGTACGATACCGTTAGCATCAATATCAAAAGTCACTTCGATTTGCGGTACACCACGAGGGGCCGGTGTAATACCTGTCAGATCAAAACGACCAAGAGTTTTGTTATCAGCAGAGAACTCACGCTCACCTTGCTGTACGTGGATCGAAACTGCCGGTTGGTTATCGACTGCTGTCGAGAACACTTGAGATTTCTTAGTAGGAATTGTTGTGTTCTTCTCAATGATTTTTGTGAACACACCACCAAGAGTTTCAATACCAAGAGAAAGCGGAGTTACGTCTAGGAGAAGAACGTCTTTAACGTCACCACCAAGAACACCACCCTGAATCGCCGCACCAGCAGCAACCACTTCATCCGGGTTCACACCTTTATGAGGCTCTTTACCGAAAATTTCTTTCACTTTCGCTTGTACGATTGGAGTACGAGTCGCACCACCAACAAGGATCACGTCATTGATCTCATTAAGAGAAAGACCTGAATCCTTAATAGCTGTTTTACAAGGAGCTACCAGTCTTTCAATAAGGTCAGCGATTAATGATTCAAACTTGGCACGAGAAAGGTTCAAGTTCAAGTGCTTAGGACCTGTCGCATCCATAGTGATGAATGGAAGGTTAATATCAGTTTGAGTTACTGATGAAAGCTCATGTTTTGCTTTCTCGGCAGCTTCTTTTAAACGCTGAAGCGCCATTTTATCGTTTTTAAGATCAATGCTTGTTTCTTTTTTAAATTCTTCCGCAAGCCAGTTAATGATTCGGTAATCGAAGTCTTCACCACCAAGGAATGTATCTCCGTGAGTTGATTTCACTTCGAAAACACCGTCAGTTGTGATCTCAAGAATTGATACGTCGAAAGTACCACCACCCAAGTCGAATACCGCGATGTTCTTATCTTTACTTACGTCCTGGCCGTAAGCAAGAGCTGCAGCTGTCGGCTCGTTAATAATACGTTTCACATCAAGACCCGCGATACGGCCGGCATCTTTTGTTGCTTGTCTTTGAGCATCGTTAAAGTAGGCCGGAACTGTAATAACGGCTTCTGTTACTGGCTGACCAAGATAGTCTTCAGCCGCTTTCTTCATCTTTTCAAGAATACGAGCTGAGATCTCTTGTGGAGAGAATTCTTTACCATCAACCTTTACCCAAGCGTCGCCATTTTTATTAGCGAAGATTTCGAATGGGGCCACTTCTTTAAAGTGTTTAACTTCTGCATCTGTCGATTTACGACCGATCAAACGCTTAATACCAAAAAGTGTCTTGGAAGGGTTTGTCACGGCCTGACGTTTTGCCACCTGACCAACAAGAACTTCACCATTGTTAGCAAAGCCAATGATAGATGGAGTTGTGTTGTGTCCTTCAGCATTTGGAATAATTTTATATGTACCGTTTTCCATAACGGATACACATGAGTTTGTAGTACCTAAGTCAATTCCGATAATTTTTCCCATATAATTCTCCTTATTTTATCAAATTCAAATTCTTATTGTTTGTCGCTCGCTACAACCACTTTTGACGGTCTTAGTAGTCTGCCGTTTAAAATATAACCCTTCTGAAATTCTTTAAGGACTTCATTTGGTTTTTTGCCTTCGGCGTATTCCTGGGCTACGGCCTCATGGAAATTAGGATCAAAGTCTTTTCCTACTGATTCCACCAGGGTTAACCCGTGCTTAGAAAGAGTATCCAGGAAAAGCTTCTTCACCATATCAAGACCCACAACAATGTTTTTCACTTTCTGATCTTGATCCGAGGTCAGCATGCCGATCGTAAGATCGAAATTATCGAGTACGCCTAAAAGGTCTGAGAGCACGCGTTCATTACCAAACTTAAGGATGTTTTCTTTTTCACGCTCCATGCGCTTACGATAGTTATCCATCTCAGCGGCGATATAAAAATACTTGGCCTTAAAATCGACCTCGTCTTTTTTCTCAGCTTTCTTTTCTTCCGCCATCGCTTCAATAGCTTCGCTGGTTTCAGCGTCGAGCCTTTGTGTTTCTTCTGATGGTTTTTCTTTGTTTTCGTTTGATTCCATTACACACTCACAAGTCAGTTATTATTGATTTAAAGATGGTACCGAATGGATGAGTGTCAATGTTAGGGGGTGAAAAAAAAAGTTCTTTTTGATCCAGTGAAGCATCTTTTGTGATTCTAGTCTGTTAGAGGGCCTACTTCACACGAAATAAGTCATCCATTAATGAATCTAGCATCAAAAATCCCAGCGATGTGAGTTTGATTTTACCTGCCTCTTCCACACAGTATCCCTGCTTTTGCCAACTTTCCATTAAGGAGTCTAGTTTCTCGGGAGCTTCCCACCCATCAGAGGTTCTGAGAGTTAAATAGGTCGCTTCCAAATCGAGTTCATCTTTTCCTAGCTCTTCAAGCTCCACTTCCGCCTGAGTCACTTTCCATTTATAACGGAGGGCCTTATTTTCACCGAGGGCAAAATAGCCCGTACCAGTAGGGCCCAGGGCCATGACCGACTCTCCTCTCCAGTATTTTAAATTATGGCGGGATTCAAAACCCGGGAGCGCAAAGTTTGAAACTTCGTAATGATGAAAGCCCTTACTTTTTAAGTACTCACTCACAAAAAGATACTCTTCACGAATGTACTCATCATCCGGGAGATTTTGAGTATGCGGATATTTAGAACGAGCGTTTAGAATATAGAGGCTTATGTGCTTAGGAGAATACTTTAAGAGGAGATCAAGTTCGCTCTTAATATCCCGTTTATTTTCTTGCGAGAAAGGAATCCCCAAAAGAAAATCCAGCGAGTAATTCCAGTTGTCCTTTTTTAAGACTTCCAAAAAATTCAAACTATCATCTAGCGAATGAATCCGGTCCATGACTTTTAAAAAATGCGGATTAAGACTCTGCGTTCCGACGGAAATGCGGTTTAGCCCAATTTCCTTCCAGGCCGAAAGCATCTCAGGGGTCCAGGTGCCGGGATCAATTTCCATGGTAAATTCAGAGTTCTCAATTAGACCCTCTTTCAGAAAATGCTCTTTAAAGAAATCTGCCCCTACCGGCCCCCATAAGGATGGTGTTCCCC
>JAEYUK010000288.1 GCA_023432655.1 Pseudomonadota bacterium
CAAAGAAGGTGTAGCGATTGCTTCCGAAGTTATCGAATCTTTCGGCGGGGCAGGGTACGTGGAAGATACAGGCCTCCCTCAATTACTTCGTAATGCTCAAGTTTTGGCCATTTGGGAAGGGACGACGAATGTATTATCTTTGGATGCTTTACGGGCGATTCAGAAAGAGAAGGCGGGAGAATGCTTCATTCAGGATCTCAACCTTCGTCTGGAGAAAATCAAACATCCAAGGTTGAGTGAAATAAAAAACAAGATATCTAAAGCTTCCGCTTCGGTGGTTACTTCCATTGGCAATTTATCAGATGGAGAGGATTTAAACACTGCCGCCAGAAAGATTTCTTTAGTGCTTTCACGCATTTTAGGAGCAAGTTTCCTCCTCGAGCAAGCTGACTGGGAACTTATTCACGAAAGTGATCCACGTGGTGTCATCGTGTTGGAGCATTTTTTGAAGAAAGATCTATTAGAAGAAATAGAAGGAAGTTCTGAGATTCGCGATGAGTACCAACGTATTTTAAATATAAAATAAAGTTCCTTATTGTTGTCTAACTAAAACACCGCAGGCAATTGGTAACGAAACTTGAGCATTTTCACTATCAATACCCCGAACTGTTTCAGGGAGAGAGGTCGTTGAAGGAACGCCATGAATGATGACAACTTTTCCAGCGAGACTGATCTCATCATCCAGGTCCATTAGAATTTCACCAGCAGTGGTCTGCGCTTCAATGCCATCTATGAAACGATCTTGATTGGTATCAGTGGATGGATCAGGGCATGATTTACCCATGTAAATGTATTGTAGGTGAGGGGAATCAGGGGCCTCAGCAAGACTAGTTCTTACTTCAAAGGTGCCCCATTCATAGATAATCTCAACGGTTCCACTAATGAGTCCTGATACGTTGCTATTAAGAGGCGCGAGAGTTGCCTTGAAAATCTCTGATTGTCCTTTTCTGCTTCCATACGCAACTGAAGTTAAAAGACTAAAGCCGAGGAGTAAAAATATTAAGAATTCTGATTTTAACTTCATGATCTTCCCCAATCTGTTGCATATGTAAAAGCAGTAATGACGGATGATTAGAAGCAAGTTTTCTGCCAAGAAGGGAGTAATAGAATAACCGTTTCAGATAGTTTTGAATTACCTGAAACGGTCAGATAGATTATAGAGCAAGATTATTAAGTATTACTTCTACTGCGGTACCTGTTTTTAAAGCAAGTTTATAGCCGATCACTCTTTGTCCATTGATCTCGGGTAGAGCCCCTAATTTTACTGGAGCAGTATAAAGGGTGATACCTGTAATTTCTGGTAGACCTAAGATTCTACCAACGATCGCCTTCCTTTTAATTTTGATATCAATTTTCTGACCTGCCAGACGGTTATCATTAAAGTCTGCTTCAAATTCCGTGGTTTCAACACCTTTTACTTTGTAGACGATGGAGAATTCTCCTTTGCCTTTAGAGAGTTCAGTAAAAGCTTTCACTTTCTCCGTAAAATCCTTGGTTGTCTCTTCCAGGTTTCTCACGTTATCGGCCAGGCCTTTAACGGTTTCTAAAGTTTTTGCATTCGTTACTAATTTTTCATTTTCATCAAAGATACCCAGAATATTGGCGCGAGAAGTATCGTGTACGACCCAATATTTTTTAAGTTCATTATCAATTTTACTACCAACTAAAGAAGCCTTCTGGTTTTCAGCGACTACTTCCTGATGAAGGACGACAAAGTTTGAGCTTTGAACAGCTTCCACTCCGTATTCACGTGCCAGTTCTTTGGACATTTCTTGTTTTGTTTTAAAGCCGATAATACTACGGGCCTTGTCTTTTGAGTTGAAAAATTGCGTATTGCTCAAACGAGCTGCAGATCCAGAGAAGATAGTCTCCCAGATGGTCTTTACCTGAGATAGATTTCTGTTTTCCACAACCGTTGGGATACGCTCAATCATTTTCTGTTTAAAATCATGAATACTGCTATAAGGATTTGATCGCATGTCGATAATGGCATCAATGACTAACCGATCAAATTCATTGCTGTTTTGTGCTAGTTCACGAGTCTTCCACAGGGCCAAAGAAATTCTTTCTCCTAAATCATGCACTTCCATTTGAGGCGCATAAGTTTTGAATCGGCCAGAACCATCGACTTGAGTGGCCGAATCTCTCAGAAC
The DNA here is from genome assembly GCA_023432655.1 of Pseudomonadota bacterium. GTDB lineage: Bacteria > Bdellovibrionota > Bacteriovoracia > Bacteriovoracales > Bacteriovoracaceae > Peredibacter. The sequence continues at coordinate 2,154 of JAEYUK010000288.1, forward strand.
TTTTCCATGGAGCATGACCAGACCGACTTTGGAATTATTAAGAAAGATATTTGCCATGTAATCAGCGAAGCCTTCGTTAAGTCCTCCAATCTCATTATTAACAGCGTGAGGAAGTAAATGATGGAACAAATAGTGGGAAGCCTCATGGACAATGACTGAAGGGTCGAAGCCACTGCGGTTAATTTTTCCGCCCATGAGTTTAAATAGTAAGTTTTTGCTGGCGGGTAAAAAACTTAAAGAAATGTCCCCAGGATTAAAGAAAGCATTATTCTTCATAATCTTCCCGGCCGTTTCGTCTCTGAGTTCACGATTTGTCATGACCTTCAAAAATTTTGTCGGACGGTAGTTGAGCTTAGAC
>JAEYUK010000360.1 GCA_023432655.1 Pseudomonadota bacterium
AAGATCACCGGTGTTGGTATCTTGTTCCGGGTTACGAAGAATACAAGAATACTGAGACACTGGAATGTTTTTTAAAGGGCCTAAAACAGAAATAGGTATTTCTTGAGAGTACTTAATGAACTGAACAGAATCTGAGCGGGCCCCTGTGCTTCTCTCTACAAGAGTAAGAATATAGGCCTTGTCTGATTGAAGCCTATCTTGAATATTTGCCTGAAGACTATTGGAGTTAGGGGGAATGGTTACTTCAATAGGAGTGATGTTACCGGATGAATCTTTGGCCTCAATTTCACATTCAGGATTCTGAGTATCTCCTTCAAGGGCGACTGAACACCAGGCATACATATTACCAAGGCCCCCAAGAGAGATGGCCTCAGTTACTCTGAAGTTTGCGAAAAGAGTTTCTGCACCACTGGTATTTTTTCCGGCACAAAAAGAAGAACAGTTCCCATAGCTCACGGCCACTGAATCTTTACAGGCACAGAAATCTGTTTTCCAGAAAACTGCGTCTTTAGGACGATTGACTTTGATATCCTGACAAGTTTCTACTATTTGACCATCAACAATCTCAGAGACAACTTCCTGACCCTCAGGACAAACTAAAACATCATCCGAGGCAGAACCTTTGGTTATGGTTTGTCGTGATGGCATTGTATCCTGGCAGGCCACTGAGAGCGCCAGCAGAATGCCAAAGCAGATAATGTTGGTAAATCGAAGGTTCATATCCATAATCCTCAACGACTTATCGAGTCGGTTCGAAAAATTCTTAACTTATTGTAAGTTTCTTCGGTAATTCGCTTAAAAAAATTGCATGAGCGAGTGTAATTCCGGTAACATAGACTTTGTAAGGACATTTTATTTATTGAATGGTTGCCGAGGCTTTGAGGCAAAAACTAAATTATTATTTAAGACCGCCGATAAGCATTCAAAATCATACAATACGAATGTCCCGTAACAGGAGTGGACCATGACGAAAGCTGATTTAATTGCCGTAATTGAAAAACAAGCAAACCTTCCTCATCACCAAGCTGAAAAGATTGTGAATATCTGTTTCGACAGCATGATTCAAGCTCTCTTCGATGACGAGCGTATTGAGATCAGAGGTTTTGGATCATTCGCTAATAGAAACTACAAAGCTTATGAAGGTCGTAATCCTAAGACTGGAAAAGTGGTGAAAGTTTCTCCAAAGAAAGTGCCTTTCTTTAAAGTCGGTAAAGAACTTAAAGAAATGGTTGATGAAGGAAAGGATAAATACGTCATCCGCGAAGCTTAAATCTGATTTAAATAATTGAGTAAAGGCCTTTTTCTTAACGGAAAAAGGCCTTTTTTGTTTGTTCTCCAGCTTTAAAACCTGATTCTTATCAACTATCCCCTAAATCGCAAGATTCTCCTTAAGCCAGTCCCCGAGAAAGCCGAAATTTAAAACAGAGCATTTATCAAGGAAGAATTCGGAATGAGTCTGGCAGCGAAATTAACAAACGATTGGGAACAACTGGTTAAGGAAGTGAGTGAAGTTATCACTAAACTGACCGGCAACGTGATGGAAGCTAAACAGCGACCAATGGTGGAGTCGCGTTTAAAAAGACGATGTCTCGATCTGAGAATTTCTGATCCGAACCAATACAAAGCTTACTGGAAAGAACATCAGGCAGAAGAAAATAAAATTCTAATTGGGCTCCTTACAACTCATTTCACCTCATTTTTTCGTGAGTTTGCTCACTTTGAGTGGCTCGCCAGTGAACTCCCGGCACTTGTGAAAAGTGTTCGCCAAGAGGGAAGAGACTGCTTGAAAATCTGGTCTGCAGCAGCTTCTAAGGGACAGGAAGTATGGTCTCTTTGCATGTGGATGGAACATCATATGCCGAAGATTGATCCGACGATGAAGTGGACTGTGATGGGGAGTGATATTGATGAAGCTTCCATTAAAGAAGCTGATAACGGAGTCTATCATCGCCGCGAACTTGAAACAGCTCCGAGGCACCTGTGGGAGTCCCATTGGGTGAAAGGGAAGGCCGACATTTCCGACTGGTATAAAGTGAAGCCATCTTTAAAGGCCCGAGCTGAATTCAGAACTATGAATCTTCTGGATCTTACTCTTAAAAAAGATGAATACTTTGACGTTATCCTTTGCCGGAATGTTTTGATTTATTTTGATAACAAAAATCAGGAAAGAATTATTCTTTCTCTTTTAAAGCATCTACGTCCAAGTGGCACTCTTATTACAGGATTAAGTGAATCCCTTGGCGGTTATGGACTTCCAATTAAAGGTGTCTCTCCGTCGGTATACAAGCATCAAGAAGCTACGATCCTGGAGTTTCCAAAAGCTTCCAAACCGCAAACGGAAAGTATTCCTTCACCACTAAAAGTTCTGTGCGTGGATGATTCTGCAACGATTCTTAGTATCATGAAAAAGATTTTAAAGGCCCCTCAGTTTGAGATCGTGGGTACGGCGAAAAACGGGTTGGAAGCCATTGAGCAGCTCAAGACTCTTAAGCCAGATGTCATCACACTGGACATTCATATGCCGGAGATGGATGGGCCGACTTTCTTACAAACCTCGGGTGTCGCTTCACGCATTCCGGTTATTGTGGTGAGTTCAGTAGGAAGAGAGCATTCATCACTAATTGAACCTATGAAGAACATGGGAGTTATGGACTTTGTTGAGAAGCCATCTCTTTCTAATGTTGATCAGATCGGAGAAGAGCTAACTCAAAAATTGAAAATGAGCTGGATGAACAGAAAAAATATTTCTGTCTCCACTTCACGGACAAATATTACAGAGCAGAAAAGGCCAAGTGGTGCCGTCATTTTCAATTTCGGTCCTGGGGATGAATTAAAAGTTCAAAGAGTCCTCAACGAACATGATTGGGATAAGGATCATCTGATTTTTAAATTTAATGGCCCTGAGTTTCCAGTCTCATTTAAAGAGAGGATTCAGTTTGCCCTCAGGAAAGCGGAGAAAGCCGAATTCACTTTGGCCCGCGAATTCGTTACAACTTCTAAAACATCTGTCATGTGGCTGGGATTTGCCTCGGGTGATTATCAGCAGATGCGGCTAAAGCGAAGAAGTAACGATTTCATGGTGGTGGAAGAAAATGCTCCAGAAAGTGTCAAAGCTGATGCAAACGATATTTCTCCTACGACATCGTTTAATTATCTCATTAATAAGTTTTTTAGAGGTGAATAGTGGAATTCTATCTTGGCAAAATCATTCAAGGTGAAACCGGACTGCTGCAATTCAGCCTTCCACAAAATGTCGTGCTGATCTGGAAGGATTGTACGCCTGCGGAAGCTGTCATATGTGAATCGATCAAAGATCTGCCAGCGGCCTGGAGAAATCAAAAAAGTATACCATGGAAAATCTTTGGAGATCTTGAACTCATAAAATCGATGTTTCCTGATTTCAACATTCCAGTAGGGTCGAAGGTGGTTTCATTTTCTTCGGCTCCCGCGATTCAGATGGATTTAGGGAAAGGAATCGTTCGCTACATGGGAAAAAGAAGAAAGAGGGCGATGATCGTTGATGATTCATCAACCATTAGAAAGCTTCTTCATCATATGATTTCTTCCTTTGAAGACTGGGAAGTGGTAGTGGAAGTTGAGCGGGCAGAGGATGTTTCACAAGCGCTTAAAAATCACTATCCGGATCTGGTTACACTGGATCTCAATCTGGTTAAAATGAACGGAGTTGAGGCGATGAAAACCTTTCTCGCTCCGAAACGTATTCCCACATTACTTATCACTTCTCAACCAAAAGAAGATGGCTCATTAGTCATGGATGCACTGGATGCGGGGGCGCTGGATTATTTACAGAAACCTGAATCAGGCGCCTGGGATATTCTTAAAGACGAACTTCTTTATAAAATGGAAGCGGCGTTAAGGTCGAAGTGGCAAACCGCTCCTGTGTCCGGCAAAGGCCTGGTGAGTAAGGCCACGGTATCTACCAATGTAACGATGAGTGATTATCTCATAACAATTGGATCATCAACCGGTGGCACTCAGGCCTTGCAGCAAATTTTTACCCAGCTTCCAGATAACATTCCACCAATCCTTGTGGCCCAGCATATTCCGGCAGGGTTCTCAAAAGCTTTGGCCGATCGTCTTGATAAACTTTGTCCTTTCGAGATTAAAGAAGCGGAAGATGGCGATGAAGTCCGTCCAAACCGTATTTTGATCGCGCCTGGTAATCACCATATGGCCTTAAGTAAGAACGGAAAAACGGTTGATGTCTTTCCTGGTGAACCAGTAAACCGTTTCAGGCCGTCAGTGGATGTTCTTTTTAAATCCGTAGCTCAAAATGCCAAAGTCCAAACTGTTGGTGTTATTTTGACCGGCATGGGTAAAGACGGTGCTCAAGGCCTACTCGAACTTCGTCAATCGGGCACACACACTATTGCCCAGGACGAAAGCAGTTGTGTGGTCTTTGGAATGCCTAAAGAGGCCATTCGCTTAAAAGCTGCTGAGGTAATTAGTCCACTAATGGATATCCCTAGTGCCATGATGAGTTTCCTGGGAAAAAAAGGCCAAAAAATTAAACGAGGGGCCTAATTTATCTTTAGAAGAACAAGAATTCTCCGTTAAGTAGATAAAGGATTTGCAAAGGATCAAACATGGATGATTTTGAAATTGAACTGAAACACGATTTTCTCCAAGAGGCGAGAGAACTTCTTCAAAACACAGAACAGTCGTTTCTGGAACTAGAGAAGGATCCCTCGAATAAAACATTAATTGATGCTATTTTTCGTTTTGCTCATAACTTGAAGGGTACTTCTCGTGCCGTGGGGTTTGGGCAGATCGCAGAACTTACTCATAGAGCTGAAAATCTTTTGCTGGAAATTAAGCAGGAAAAGATTTTTGCTAATGATCACATTGTCTCAACCTTACTTCAGTTTAATGACCAGGTTCGAGTCATGATTGATGGTCTGGATGAAAATCTAGATGCTGTATTTGACTGCGAACAGCTAATGAAGGATCTCGATGCGATTATTGCTGGCGAGATGACGGCGCCCGCTCCTTCGGCTGCGGCTTTTGAGTCCGAAATGACAGAAAAGTTTGAAGAACCTGAAGCAGTACAGACAGAGACCACCGAAGCATCCTTCCAGGAACAGGCAGAGGAATTTGAACCTAAGGTTGAACAGCAAGCAGCTGTTTACCAGATGCCCGTGAAGAAGGAAGTTAAAAAAGAGGCCAGGAAAGACGACGAAACCCTCCGGGTTTCACTTAATCGATTAGAGTTTCTGAACAACCTGGTTGGAGAACTTGTTATTATTCAATCTGTAGTTGAAAGTGCTTTAAGCAAGGCCGGTGACGTAAAAACCGCCCGTTCACTGGGAAAACTTTGTAAGGACATTCAGGATGTTTCCATGTCTCTTCGCATGGTCCCGGTTGGACCAACCTTCCAAAAGCTTCAAAGAATTGTTCGGGATACATCGAAACTTCTTAACAAAAAAGTTGATCTACGTCTGATCGGTGAAGATACCGAGATTGATAAAACGGTCGCTGAAAGCTTAGGTGACCCATTAGTTCACATTATCCGAAATGCTATTGACCACGGAGTAGAAACTCCTGAAGAGCGTCTAGCAGCTGGTAAACCAGCAGAAGGTATTGTTGAAGTGATGGCCTTTCATGAAGGGAATTTTCTGGTGATTCAGATTACTGATGACGGTAAAGGGATCAATGGACAGAGGCTACTGGAAAAGGCCCGTGCCAAAGGGATTATTCCCGCTTCTATGAATCTCACTGAACAACAGGCAGTCGAACTCATTTTCCATCCTGGCTTTTCTTCCAAAGATGAGGTCTCAGAGGTATCCGGCCGTGGTGTTGGTATGGATGTCGTTAAGACCAATATTGAATCACTGGGAGGAGAAGTTAAAGTTCGCTCCAAGCTTGGAGCAGGAAGCTGTTTCCGTCTCATGCTTCCACTCACTCTTGCGATCATTGATGGCATGCTGATTCGTGCAGGAGGCCAGCATTTGGTTATTCCTAAAGGCCAGGTCCATGAAGTGATTAAACTTGAGCCGGAAGCTATTACGCAGATGACGGGCAGACGTCCTTATTTAAATTTAAGAAATACCATCGTTCCGATTTTCTATCTCGAGTCTGATTGGGGAAGTGTAACCAAAGAAGATAGTGCAAGTATTGCCTTAATTGTTAAACATAATGAGCAAACTTTCGCTGTGGGTATCACTGACATCATGAGACAGCAGCAGGTGGTGGTTAAGCCACCTACAAAAGAGATTTTGAATAAACAAGGAGTGATGGGAACAACGATTCTTGGTGACGGTAAGCCTTCACTAATTATCGATCTGGTAAATCTGTATTCACGAATGTTACGTCAGGAACTTAATAACGATTCTACGATTAGAGCGGCAGCCTAAGAGAGGGGTAAGATATGGACATGTTTAACAAACAAAATAACGGATCTCAGACTAAAAGATTTCTGGAATTTAAACTAGGCGAGGAAAGCTATGCCGTAGGACTTCTGGAAGTAAAAGAAGTGATCACTCATCCGGAAGTGACGCCGATACCGAAGTCTCCGGCCTATGTTTGTGGTCTGATTAACTTACGTGGAATTGTAT
>JAEYUK010000020.1 GCA_023432655.1 Pseudomonadota bacterium
AGATTGTTATTAATCTTTAGTTCTCTCGTCATTGTTCCTACTTCGTAAGATGAGCAATTCTATTTTTAAGTACATTCACTGGAGTTAAAGGAATTAAAAACTTCAAATCCGGCCCGTGATCATGGCCCGTTAAAGCGGCACGAACCCCTTGAAACAGAGGCTTTCCTTTAACACCCATATCTTTCTTTACGTGATCCATCCAGAGGTTAAGTTCAGCCTCGGTGATGAATTCAGAGGAAGTTTTATTCACCTCTTCCGCGATATAAGAAAGAATCTTAGGAGTTGTTTCCCAGGATAAAATATCTTTCAAGACGTCCGTCTTCTCTGGATCATCTTTTAGAATAAGTTCATTCACAAGTTTTGGGAAATCCGGAATGAACTGAGCGTATCTCTTTAAGAGTTCCACACAATCGTTCTTCCATGAGTCAGTTTGCTTACGGAAGAATTCTGTTTCAGGCTCACTCTCCACAAGCTTAATTAAAGAAGCATTATCCATCTTCTTAATGTGCTCAGCGTTCACCCACTTTAACTTTTCCAGATCATACATGGCAGATGAGGCAGAGAAACGCTCAAGACTAAAGACACTGATAATGTCTTCTTTATTGAAGATATCTTTCTCCTCCGGGTGAGACCATCCAAGAAGGCACAGATAGTTACACATCGCCTCTGGAAGATAATGCTCATTCCGGTAAAGGTTTACCGAAGTGGCCCCGTGACGTTTAGAAAGCTTCTGACGGTCATGACCGATCAAAAGAGACACGTGAGCAAACTCAGGAATCTTGGCGTTCAGAGCTTCATAGATCATGAGCTGACGAACTGTATTGTTTAAATGATCTTCCCCACGAATGACGTGAGTAATATCCATAAGCCAGTCATCAATCACACAACAGTAATTATAAGTTGGAAGACCATTTGATCTCATGATCACAAAGTCCCCTACCATGTTTTCCGGATAAACAACTTTACCTTTAACCTTATCGTTTAGTTCGTAAGATTTTTTCGGAACCTTAAAACGGATCGCTGTCTTCTCACCGGCCGCCACTCGGGCACGGGCTTCTGCCCAGTGAGCTTCTTCTCTCCACTTACCAGAATAATGAGGATCAAGATTCTCGGCTTCAGCTTTATTCTTCATCGCCTCAAGTTCTTCTTCGGTACAAAAATCATAATAGGCCATGCCCTTTTCGATAAGTTCTTGGGCATACTTCATATAAATGTCCAGGCGTTCAGACTGGCGATAAGGAGCGTACTTAGGATTTGGTCTATCCGGCCCCTCATCATGAGTGATCCCTAGCCATTTAAGATCATCAATTTGAAGTTTTTCGTATTCAGCGTTAGATCTTTCCAGATCCGTATCTTCAATTCGAAGGACAAAGGTCCCACCGACGGACTTAGCGAAGAGATAATTATATAAAGCGGTTCTGGCCCCACCAATGTGCAGATAACCAGTTGGGGATGGCGCGAATCTTACTCGAACGGTCATAGGAAGCTCCTCAATGTATGATGAGGAAGAGGATACACTTTAACTGGGGGATTGAGAATCTCTAGGTATAAAGAGAGTCGATTTTCTCAGAGATCGTGTCCTCAGATGTTCCAGAAGAAAGGGCCACTTCTTTAACGATTAACTCTTTACACTGATCAAGCATCTTACGCTCACCAAATGAAAGTTTTTTAGTCATTTTAAGAAGTAGAAGCTGGCGAAGAACATCAGCAATTTCCAGTAGTGACCCCGTCTTTACCTTGAGTGTGTACTCACGGTGACGGCGGTTCCAGGTGGACATATCAACTTTAACATTTTGATTTTCTAAAAGCTTAAAGACACCGCTGATTTCCGTCGAAGGAATCAGAGCACGCACTCCTTCCTTACTATCGACCGGGATCATGACTTTCATGCCGTTCGAAACAACTTTAATGATGTAGAAACTCTTCATCTCACCATTTAATTCTTTCGTTTCGACGTTGCAGATCTGACCCACACCGTGGCCGGGGCAGACAACGTAGTCTCCGAGATTAAACATGTGAACTCCTTCAACAAAGGCTTTATTCATTCCATTTATAACGCATATTGGTTGTAAGAGGTATGCTTTTGAAATTTTTACAGATTATCGTAAAAAACTAAGACGAAGTCATGGAAAATGGGCCCCTTAAGGGCCCATCCTTAATATCTTTAGAAGAAAACTGAAAACTGTAAGAATCTGAGCTGAATATTTTGAGAATACTCAAGATTTGACCCTGTGGTTGAGTTCAAATTCTCCAGAGCAATCTCTGGACTATAAGTCAGGTGTTTAATTCCAAGGGTTTCCATACTAAAACGTTTACCTACGGCAACGGTCCCGGTTAAGACCTCATCTTTTCGGCCTTCCGAAACCCCATAGGTATTGGCCCAGTTTACCCCTAAATAAAGTGAGGCATAGGGACTGTTCGCTAAATCGGCCATCCAGTTAACAATGGCCCCGACTTCCAGACCATAATCTTCCAGGTCCCCTCGCCCACCAGCGGTATTTTTCTCGTAGTTCACACGACCACCGACCTGAAGTCTAGGCATCGTGGGAATACTGTAGGCGTAGTTCAGATTCAGATCCAGCTGGGTATCATTATCTGCTGAAGACCCCTTCGTTTTGGATTTATCAAAAGAAAAAACACCTTGTAAGACCGAATCGGCATTGAACTCAAACATGTGCTGAGTCCCCGATGCTGATCCAAACGAATCCTGGGCGTATGCAGAGGTGCCCATCATGAGTGCTGCTGCTAAAGCTAAAATTGTCTTCATAACAATCCCCTTTTTGTAAATGAATCCTGGAAGAGGATTCCTTTTCTTCTTAAAAATTCTACAACCCCACTATATTCTTGAAAAATGGAGATATGTTGCGATTGGGTAAGCGAAGAATCACTAGGGAATAACTTTGATCGAATGATAGATTTTAGTTTTAAGCAGTTGAATGAGAATGGTCTTAATTCTAGGCAAAAAAAAAGGCCCGCTTGATGCGGGCCTTCGTTATTAGAAACGGTTAACTACTTCGTGTTTTTCGAAGAAATAAGCAATTTCTCTCTCAGCAGCAGTAGCTGAATCAGAACCGTGAACAGAGTTCTCGCCTACTGATTTAGCATATAGCTTACGGATTGTGCCTTCAGCAGCGTTTGCTGGGTTTGTAGCGCCCATAAGCTCTCTGTTTTTAGCAACAGCGTTTTCGCCTTCAAGAACCATAAGCATAACTGGACCAGAAGTCATGAAGTTAACTAGTTCGCCGAAGAAAGGACGCTCTTTGTGCTCAATATAGAAACCTTCAGCTTTCTCTTTAGAAAGACGAGTAAATTTAGCAGCAGAAATACGAAGACCATTCTTTTCGAAAATAGCGATGATATTTCCGATGTTGTTATCAAGAGTAGAGTTCGGTTTTACGATAGAAAGTGTTTTTTCAATGGCCATAATAGCTCCTTATTTGTTTAGCTAAAAATTTTTTTACTTTTTTAATACTTCTGCAATCTTTTGTCCAAGCTCAGCTGGAGATCGTGCAATAGTTACACCGCACTCTTGAAGAATCTTGAACTTAGCTTCCGCTGAATCGTCCTCACCTGAGATGATCGCACCAGCATGACCCATACGTTTTCCTTTCGGAGCAGCAGCACCGGCAATGAAACTCACTACAGGCTTAGTCATATTGGCCTTAATCCATCTTGCAGCATCAGTCTCAGCAGTACCACCGATCTCACCGATCATGATAACTGCTTTAGTCTCAGGATCTTTTTCGAACATTTCAAGAACGTCGATAAAGTTTGTTCCGTTAACCGGATCTCCACCAATACCTACGCAAGTTGATTGACCAATTTCACGTTGAGTTAACTGGTAAACCGCTTCATAAGTAAGAGTTCCTGAACGAGAGATCACTCCTACGTTCCCTGGCATATGGATGTGGCCCGGCATGATTCCGATTTTACACTCGCCTGGAGTGATGACACCTGGACAGTTTGGACCGATCAGACGTGACTTAGAGCCTTTTAGAGCCGCTTTAACTTTAATCATATCCAGAACAGGAATTCCTTCAGTGATACAGATAATAAGTGGGATTTCAGAATCAATACACTCGATGATCGAATCAGCGGCAAACGGAGGTGGAACGAAAATCATGGCGGCATTGGCGCCTGTTTCTTTAACAGCTTCGAACACTGTATTGAAGACAGGGATACCTTCGTGAACCATTCCGCCTTTACCAGGAGTAACACCACCCACAACGTTCGTGCCATAGTCACGGGATTGTAGAGTGTGGAAAGTTCCTTGCTTACCGGTTAAACCGATAGTGATAAGTCTTGTGTTTCTATCAATTAAAATGGCCATATTATTTTCCTCCCTTGGCAGCAGCAACTGCTTTAGCAGCCGCATCAGCAAGGTCACCCGCTGGAGTGATTTTTAAACCTGATTCAGAAAGAATTTTTTTACCAAGAGCAACGTTAGTCCCTTCAAGACGAACAACCAGAGGAACTTTAAGTTCTAGTTCTTTAGCTGCATCAACCACACCGTGAGCAATAATGTCACACTTCATGATTCCGCCGAAGATATTAACCAGGATCGCTTTAACGTTTTTATCTTGAAGAATAATAGAGAAAGCTTTTTGAACTGTTTCTTTAGTAGCACCGCCGCCCACATCAAGGAAGTTGGCCGGAGTACCGCCGTGAAGCTTAAGGATATCAAGTGTTGCCATCGCAAGACCTGCACCGTTAACCAGACAGCCGATGTTTCCATCAAGAGAGATATAAGAAAGACCGAACTTACCAGCTTCAAGCTCTTGTTCTGATTCTTCTGTGATATCTCTCATCGCTTCAATTTCCGGATGACGGAAAAGAGCGTTGTCATCAAAGTTTAATTTACCGTCTAGAGCAAGAACGTCACCTTGTTTAGTTGTAACAAGTGGGTTGATCTCAGCAATAGAACAGTCTTTTTCGATATAAAGCTTATAAAGGTTCTCGAAGAAAGAGATGGCTTTCTTTAGTGGCTCGCCTTTAAGACCGAGAGCATAGCCAAGCTTACGACCGTGAGCTGGTGTGAAACCAGTTGCTGGATCGATGTGAGCTTTAATAATTTTTTCTGGCGTATTGTGAGCAACAGTCTCAATATCCATACCACCTTCAGTTGAAACCATCATCGCGACTTTTCCAACTGTGCGGTCAAGTACGATACCGCAGTAGTATTCGTGATCGATGTCACAACCCTGCTCGATAAGAACTTTAAGAACTTTCTTACCTTCAGGTCCTGTTTGGTGAGTAACAAGTTGCATACCTAGGATTTCCCCGGCAAGCTTTTCAACTTCTTCTAGTGAGCGAGCGAGTTTTACTCCTCCACCTTTACCACGGCCTCCGGCATGAATCTGAGCTTTAACCACCCAAACTTTAGTATCTAGTTTCTTAGCAACTTCTACGGCCTCAGCTGGAGTATTGGCCACTCCACCTTTCAGGACCGCGATGTTGAACTGTCGCATCAGGTCTTTGGCCTGGTACTCATGCACATTCATAGGCTCTCCTTAAAACATCATTTGAATAGGACACATTATAGGCATTTTGCAGGGTCAGACAATGAAAAGGTCTTGAAAAACGCGGTTTTGAAAGGGCATGATGGAGGCGCGAGGTGTTATGAGCAAAAAATATTATATTCTTCATCCATCAGTATTTAAATTAGACGGCGGCGCCATGTTTGGGATTATTCCGAAACCACTATGGTCCAAACATATTCCGGCCGATGACTTGAACCGGATTCAGTTGAGTTTAAGAGTCATGCTCATCCAGACAGAGTCGAGAAACATCCTTGTGGACACTGGTATTGGGGATTATCACGGTGATAAATTTGACGACCGCTTCGGCGTTGAAGGAAGTAAAAATCCTTTATTAGAGACCTTAGATAAAAACTTTGGCTTAAGGCCCGAAGATATAACTGACCTTATTATTACCCACCTTCACTTTGATCATGTGGGAGGACTCGGCCATGATGCTGACCAACATAAGAACATTTTCCCTAATGCTGTGTTACATATTCACCGTCAACATTATGACTATGCTTTAAATCCGACTTTAAGAGATAGTGGATCCTTCCACTCACAGTATTTTCGACCCTTAATTGAAGCCGCCCAAAGTGAATCAAGGGTTCACTGGTTAAATGGAGAAGAAGGAATTGTATTAAAAGACGGTGACGATGTTATCTCTTTTAAATGCTCCCATGGCCACACACCTTGGCTGGTTCACCCCTATGATGAGAATTTTATCTATATGGCCGACCTTGTTCCAACCAGCGTTCATATCCCAGTTCCGTGGGTTATGGGCTATGATATATCACCCGGCAGAACGACGGTAGATAAGCTTGAGTTTTATCAGTTTATCCAGAAAAAAGATCTGACCATGATTTTTGAACACGATATGAAAATCTGGGGGGCAAAAATTAAACAAAAATCTGAGCACGATTTTGTAGCAGCTGAAACATTTTCGGTTAGTGAGATCGATCCTCAGAAACCTGAATTATTTTTTGAGCGATCTCATACTTAAGAGCAGCATAAACTTGTTTCACTCTTTCCTGATAGGCCGTCATTTTTGCCGGACTGGGATTCTGTTTTTGGTTTTGGAAATCTTCGATAAATTTCATCGTTTCAAGACCAATTTTCTTGGTGGTCAGAGTGACTACGAGTTCATAATTTCTTTTCTTGGATGAGCCCTCTTTCAGTCCCTTAAAATAGTTTTCATTCTCAATCACAAAGGAAGTGAGAAAGGATCCATATTTTCGGGTGTACTGATCTACCATGGAAGGCAAGGTCGCTTTAAATTTATTTGGACTCTCATCTAAAAAATCCAGCAGGAGTTGCTCCACTTGAAGAGTTATGGCCTGCAAGGTTTCAAATTTCTGCTGAAGGTCCTGCCAGAATATGTCCTCTTCTTTTTTCTCTTTAAGTTCCTGTTCAAGTTTTTTCTGAATGATACGATCCAAAATTTTATTAAACTCCAAAGGCCCCTTAGAAAAGAGCACGACTTTCATTCTTCCTACATATTCTGAGTCAGGACCTTTAAGGCCATTCATAAGCATTGGAACAAGCCCTTCCCAGGCACATTCCGTCGCCCTGACATCCATTTCATAGAGACCAGGAATAATCTTATTGCCACTAGAAAATTCAAAATTTGAGAGTTCTGTCACATGCCCTTTGAGTGTTCCTTTCGATTTAAAAGCAACACTCTCTTCTTCAGTGGAGAGCATTTTTCCCGGCAGGGAGCGAAAATCAGCTTCTACCTGACAGGTCTGAAAGCCGGAATTTATTAGCCAGATGTGAGTGTGGTCATCAGAAATGTATTCTTTAAAAAAGATTTTCTTATTCCATCCATCGAAAGCATTTTCTTTCATGATTCTTTCATGAAGATCAAGGTTCATCTTAGTTTGCCGATGGATTTTGAAAGTCTCCATTTCTTTGAGCACATTTCCGAAGGCAAAATAAAGCATCAATACAAAGCAGATAAACAGAAAACCCCAGACCCTGAACTTAAGATTTTTCTTCTCCGGCGGATTGACCGGAATCTCGATATTTTCAGATTCCTCTAAAACCGGGAGCGGGGGTATTTCATCTTCTTCATTGGGAATTTCCGGCAAATCAGGGAAGCCTATTACCTCTTCCACCTCTTGTGCGAGTGGCTCAGGCTGAGGCTCCGGAGCGAGGGCGTCTTTGAGGCGCACTGGTTTATTTAATCCTTCAGACCAGATTTCAACTTCCAAAGAGATTTTTTTTCTTTCAACTCGTGCGGCCAGTTGATTCAGGGAATAGGGCCCTTCATGCCCCATGGGCAAAAGGATAAACCACTTCACAGAGTCCTTGTCAGTCCAATCAAAATTTGACAACGTCATTCCTAAACCAATTGGGAAATAAAACTATTTTATGACGAAGCCAGCTTTCACTCAATCACAAAAACGTTTTCAAGAGTCTTTAAGCCCATTATTTTCCCCTGCCTCCTCTCGCACATGCCTTTTTATAAAAAGTTCCTCTGACCAAGGGGTCATTAGAAATGGCGGAAGAAACGGGGCCCGTTACGCTCCTCAGTCTCTGATGGCGACCTTCAAGAGATTTACTCAGGATAATCAAATTAAAGATTTCTCCTTTGCAGAAGCCGAGGTCGCTGACCCACAAGATGAAATCAATGATTTTCACGGCTCCCAGGAGCGTCAGAGTGAGCGGATTAAATCCCTCCTCGATCAGCATCAGTCAGCTTCCATTATTCATATCGGTGGAGGCCATGACCATGTCTATCCCCTCTTAAAGGCAGCTTCCCAGGGATATTCGAAAGTGGTGGTGCTTAATATTGATGCTCATGCCGACACTCGCACAGATGAAGAACACCATTCGGGAACACCCTTTAGGCAATTTGCGGAAGCATTTTCCGGAGAATTCTCCCTCTACCAAATAGGTCTTCATCACTTTGCCAACTCTTTCTCTACTCTTTCCCCCCTGAAGAGCGGTAAGCAAATCGTCCTATGGAGAAATGAAATCAACAGTGCTTCATTGGATCAATTCTTTAAGCAAATGGAAGTCGACATAGATAAAGAGACACGGGTTTTCTTTAGCCTCGATGCTGACGCTTTAAATGGCTACGAAATTCCTGGAGTCAGCGCTGTAAACCCTAATGGACTTTCGCTCTTAGAGCTGAGGGATCTTTGGGCACGCTTTAAAAAACTTCCTATTTCACATCCAAGTATCATGGGGATTTATGAACTCAACCCTGTCTATGACAGTCTTGCCAGTGTCAGTATGAGAACCATCGGAAGTTTTATTTTTGAAAGTATAGGATAAAAAAAAAGCCCATCAGAAAGATGGGCTTTTTTTTCGAGAGACTAAGGAGAAGTTAAAAAATTCCTTTCTTTAACTCCAACACACACACAACTTTATTGTAGCAAAGATCGTGCCAACTTCAATATTATTCGCGAAGCAATTCTTTTAAGCACTTGACGCAGACCTAAGTAAAAAATATGTCAACGCCCTGACAAAAACAAAAATGCTCCGTCAAACACCTGACAAATTAAAGCAAAACACTATTTTATTCTCCTTCAAAAAACACTTCGAACTAGGGCATAATAGGCGCAATTAATTTTTAATCTGATTCATTATGCTTCAAAGGAGAAGTTCAATGTTCACACGTGCATTTTTCACTACACTTATGGTGGCCTTCCTAGCTGTTGGCTGTGCTTCACAAAAACCTAAAAACGCTCAAGACGATGGCGCTATGGGAGCTGATGGCTCTAATGACGGTCTAACTCTAGAGCTTAACGGTGACTCTGACAGCGCTAAAGCTGGCGGTCTTAAAACTGTTTACTTCGCATTTGATTCATCTAACCTCGACTCTTCTACTAAAGAAGCTGTTGCTGCAAACGTTGACTATCTTAAGTCAAACGGCAATGTTGATATTCAAATCGAAGGTCACTGCGATGAGCGTGGCGGTCGTCAATACAACCTTGCTCTAGGTGAGCGTCGTGCTAAAGCTGTTCGCGACTATATGGTTGCTCTAGGGATTGAATCAAAAAGAATCTCTACTATCTCTTACGGTAATGAGCGTCCAAAAGTTGAAGGCAACGACGAGTCTGCTTGGTCTCAAAACCGTCGTGCTAATTTCGTAGTTACTGCGAAATAAGGTCAGATGAGATTACCTCTCCTCTTAGTACTTTTAATTCTTGTGTCGTGTGGTTTAGCAACCACACGACCTAAGATTGAAATGAGCCTCGCTCAGGCCGCCTTCCTGGCCGCCAAAGAAGCTGGTGCTGATATCCACGCCTCCAATACTTTCCGCAAAGCCGAAGACTATTACCTTAAGGCCAAGTCTGCTTATCGGAGAAAGTATTTCAATAAGGCCAAGGAATATGCCCTTTTTTCTAAAAAATTCTCTGAACAGGCCGAGTACCAGGCCATCCGAAAAAAAGCCCTTGAAGGTAATGCGCAATAGTTAAAGTTCCTGTAACATCAATACATCTTTACGTTTTAGAGGTGTATGACCATGATGAAAATTTTCAGTTTATTAACTCTCGTTCTCTTTTCAACTGCATGTATTAAGACGGCCGATCAAGTAAATCGGGAAAAACGTATGGAAAGCATGAGTGAACAAATGAAAGACTCCCAAGGTCTTCTGGCGGACATGCTAAATCAAATGAAAGACTTCCAAACCCAGCTTGATCGCATGCAAGGAAGAATTGAAGAAATCGAACATAAGCAAGGCCAGGTTGATCCAGAAAAGCTCAACAAGATGAGCGAATCAATGAATGTGATCACAACTCAGCAAGAAGCCCAAAACACAACATTAGATCAGATTCAAAATGAATTAAAAGAACAACGTGCTTTCATTGAGAAAGTCACTACCAGTTTGGCCACCAAGGCCCAGGCCCCTCAAAAAAAAAGCGCTAAAGAAGATCTAGGAACTGGACTTGATCTGGTTAAAGCTGATAAGTATGCCGAGGCCCGCAAGATCCTGGAAACGCTGATTGACCATAAAGATCTTACGGCCGGCGAGAGAAATAAAGTTCTGCACGGTCTTGGTCGAGTCGAATTTTATTCAGGCAATAACGATAAGGCCCTGGTCTATTTCAGCAAAATTTATACGAAATACCCGAAATCTTCTCTGGCCGCCAGCAGTCTTCTTTTCATTGGAAAATCACTGAAGAAAACTGGAAAGACGGAAGAAGCGAAGCAGGCCTTCCAACAAGTCATAGATGATTACAAGGGAACAAAAGAAGCTAATGCTGCCAAAAAAGAACTCTGATCAAACTCGAATCATTCTAGGTGTCGAAACAAGTTGTGACGACACCTCCCTTTGTATTCTTGAAGTCAAAGGATCAGAACAAAAAATTCTTTCTCTTAATAGTTACAATCAGGATTTCCTTCTCGCAAAATGGGGAGGAGTTGTTCCCGAGCTAGCGGCCAGATCTCACGTTAAAGCGATCCCTCCTCTTTTGGAAGTTACTTTCAAAGAAGCGGGTATTTCACCCGAAGATATTACTGAAGTCGCTGTGACCACTCACCCCGGTCTTGTGGGTTCACTTCTGACAGGTATAAATCTCGCTAAAACTTTTGCTCTTATGAGAGAGC
>JAEYUK010000139.1 GCA_023432655.1 Pseudomonadota bacterium
CGTAAATGCAGCCGCCTTCTGAAATCGCAATCCCATTACGATTAATATCGAGGGGACGAGAAGCTTTGGTTGGATCTTCATGGTGAGCTAAAGCTCCTTGGGCCGCGAAGGCCGCAAAAATTCCAAAAGTCTGAGGAGACTCAGACACACCACCGGCCAGGGCCAGATCTACTTCCCCTAAAATAAGCTGCTGAACACCCTGGATAATCCCAACGTTTCCGCCAGCACAGGCCGAACCTAATGTGTAATGAGGGCCTGTAATATTTAAATTCAGAGTCACTTCACCGGCCGGAGAATTGGCGACCGTTCTTGGATTGTGATGAGGGGACCAAAGTTTCCAGTCCAACTGGTTTTGGTGCATTTCATAGATTTCATTTTCTGTTTCAACGTTACCGTGCTCAGTAATGCCCAGATAAACACCGACCATCGACTTATCAAGACTATTCCAATCAAGTTTAGCATCAGTGATGGCCTCGTTCGCGCAGTAGATACTAATACTTCCTGCCCGTGTCCCACGACGTCTTAACTTCTTTGATTGATATTTATATTCATCAAAATCACAAAGGCCCGCCACCTGTTTACCCATGTAGCGGATTTCAGTGTGCTGAACACCTGAACGGCACTTCAAAAGAGCGTCCCGAAAATCGGTAAGATTATTCCCGTTAGGGGCCGTTAATCCAATTCCGGTGATTACAATGCGTTTTGCGTCATCCATGTGCTTTTCCTGACTCGTTAGCGAATGAAAACTGATGCAAAAAGTTAGCGCATCAATCTTTCTTTGTATAGTGAACAATTTAGATTGCCTGCCTTGATTTCAGCAAGACCTTGAGTCATGATTAACCGTAGTTTTAAAAGCACAATTTGCAGCTGTTTAAGGAGTTCCTGATGGAAAGCTTGATCGTTATCTCTAAAGTTAAGAAATTTATCAAAGAAAAAGCAGATATGAATACCTCCGCGAACTTCTTTGCGCCTCTGAACGAAGACATCATTAAGGCCTGCCGTGATGCTATGGCCCATACTAAAAAACTTGGCCGCAAAACGGTTATGGGTAAAGATTTTAATCTGTACGTGGAAAAATCTGACGTCGAGGAAGCTCTCGTAGTTGCGTCAAAAGTAAAGAAGCTCATTAAAGACGAGGCAGGACTTTCCACTTCTTCTCAGGCCATTGATCAATTAACGGTGAGAGTACAAACTGTGTGTTTAAAGGCGATTGAAAACGCCAAGGCCGATAAACGTAAAACAGTTATGGACCGTGACTTCACTGCTCCAACAACTCTAGGCTAAATCCACTTCCGGATCTCTGGCCCAGGGCAGGGATCCGGAAAAAATATGCAGCATCATCCTGGTAACGAATTAACTCTCCACTTTATTCCTTCTCCCCTCGGTATGGACTGGTCTTCACCAGTGAAGCTCACCTATTCTGCTCTCAAAAACATTACCTCGCTAAGACCTCGCTTCATGGGCCATGTTTTTGTAGAACTTAAAAGTCGCAAGAATTTTGAACTGACCGGCATGACTTCAAAAACCTTTGATTACCTTCAGCAGCTTCTGATTCACAAAAAAGGTCTAGATATTTTTTATCACAGCTTTGAAGGCACCCTAGAAGATGAATTTCTGGTTAAACAGGAATTAGGATTCTACTTAAAAACTGGTTACAGTAATTTTATAAAATTCATTCTTAATGATCAGCAGTTCGAGAGGGCCATGCAGTACCTCACCGAATACCGAAAAGATAAACTAGACTCTCAGTATGGTCTCGCCAATCGCCCTCGCTACCGTGAAGGTGCCGGTTGTAGTGCCTTTGGAGCAAGCTTTGTGGATCTTCTAGAATTATTTGAACAGGACATGAAAGAGAGCTGGTCCCAGACCATAAGTATCCCTAAGCGCTTCATTGATGTTCCTCTCCACAGAGTTCTCCTAGGTGCCCATGCCTGGGCCCAGGAGAATGAAGAACACAAAAGACTCACTTTCTGGGACCCAGACCGAATGTTTCATTGGGTGAGAAAAAAAGTATCAAACCCAGAACCTAAAAACTTTCAGCTTTTAGAAATTGAAAAGGCCCGAGGTATTCTGATGGATAAAAGAGATCACAGAGCACCTACTGGAAAAATTTGGCTTTAGTTAATCCCTAAGGCCCGTCCTGTTCCCCGCGGATCACTCACACCATGCCAGCCCTCTTTGGTTTTTTGTATGGCCTGAATAGAACACCCTAACCGGTCACGAACCACATTGTGACCAAGTTCTTTAAGTTCTTTCTCCACATCATCATCCAGGTAAGGAGCTTCAATTTTTAAAACATCAGGTTTCCACTGCTGGTGAATTCGAGTAGCGGCCACCGCTTCATAAAGCGGCATTTTAAATTCCGTGGAGTTTAAGATCGTTTGGGCGACACAAGTAATAATTCGGGTACCAGAGGGAGATCCCAGTGCCATGAAAGGTCTATCATCTTTGGTAATGATAGTGGGAGACATACTGGAAAGTGGTCTCTTTTTAGGAGCGATAAGATTATTCTGGCCACCGATGGCACCGAAAAGATTTTGGGCCCCAACTTTTTGAGCAAAGTCATCCATCTCATTATTTAAAATAATTCCTGTCCCTAAGGCCATGACTCCTGAACCGAACCAACCATTAATCGTTTGTGTTGAGGCCACCATATTTCCTTCCCGATCAGCAATCGTAAAGTGAGTGGTCTCCGGTGATTCATAAGGAAGAGGGACACTTTCCATATTTTCGGCCGGTATGGCGCGAGGACTATTAATGGCTTTTGAAAGTCTCTTTAAATAATTCTCATCCAAAAGCTCTGCCGTGGGAACAGAATCAAAATCCGGGTCCCCTAAGTAGCTGGCCCGATCTAAGAAGGCCCTTTGCATGGCCAGAGCTGTCAGGTGAACAGCTTCCGTTGATTGAGGCCCATATTTTTTTAGCTTATGAGGTTCAAGCATTTTTAAAATTTGAATCACATGAATTCCTCCGGAACTTGGAGGAGGCATGGAGAAAATTTTAAGCCCTTTATACATTCCAGTCACAGGGGTGCGCTCAACCATTTTGTAAGAGGCGAGATCTTTATGAGAAAGAATGCCGCCCTTTTTACTTATGGTTTTAATGATGGCATTGGCCACAGGCCCTTTATAAAATCCATCTGCCCCTTTAGAACTTATGAGCTCAAGGGTCTTAGCAAGGTTTTCTTGATAGACCATGGCACCCAATGGAGGCACTTCACCAGTTT
>JAEYUK010000003.1 GCA_023432655.1 Pseudomonadota bacterium
CAAAAGGAAGTGGATCTAGAAGGACATCAAAACTTCAGAGAGCATACCGCTCGCTATATTAATCTTCAGATAAAAGATAAATCAAAGCTCTTTTCCCAAAAAATGTGGAATGATGAATTCTCCAAATTGGTTGCCGACGAACTTCTGCAGCAGACCCTAAAATATCGGGACTCTTTTTTTCAAAGTTACCAGGAAGAAGTTTTAAAAATTCCAGTTAAGTTTTCTTACGGTCTTTTTGCTATAAGTTATCTTCGGTATCGTGCCGATGTGGCCGCGGGCCGCCTTAAATTAAATCTATAAGCTTTAAAAATTATTATTACTGAAGTAAACTTGACTAAAATTCAAGTGACCCCATTATATCCCTATGGCAAAAAAAACGCGTACCCCCGAGATCACCGCCGAAGTTGTTTCCAATGAAAAGGAAACCGGAGTGAGAAAAAAAGACCAGGTGATCGAGGTCGAAATTGCAGGTGAAGATTCCTTCGAAACGAAGGTGAGCGAGTCTCTTCCCGTCTTAAAGAAAAGCACTTCATTGAAAGTGCAGGATCCTCTTACGGTCTATCTTAAAGAAATATCTCGTCACAAATTATTAACGATTGAAGAAGAGCGGGAGCTTACGGCCGAGCTTCTTCGGACTGGTGATATTGAAGTGGCGAGAAAGCTGGTTCTTGCTAACTTAAGACTGGTAGTCAAAATCGCTCTGGAATACCGAAGTGCTTATAAAAATATTATGGATCTCATTCAAGAAGGGAATATTGGTCTCATGAAGGCCGTATCGAAATATGATCCAAGTAAGGGAGCGAAGCTTTCTTATTATGCCAGTTGGTGGATACGCTCATACATTCTAAAATATATTCTTGATAACTTCCGCCTGGTGAAAATTGGCACGACCCAAGAGCAGAAAAAACTTTTTTATAACCTCTTAAAAGAAAAACAACGCCTTTTAAGTCAGGGTATAAATCCGGATGTGAAGCTTTTATCAGATAACTTAGGTGTTTCAGAAAAAGCTGTGATGGAAATGGACCAGCGGCTTAGTGGTCACGGCCAGGAAGTGAGTTTAGATAAACCCCTGGATGAAGACCAGGGGCGTCAGACATTAGGTGACGTCATTAGCGATGATCAAGAGGGTCTCGATACTCAGTTGGGTGACCTCCAAAACCTGGAAATCCTCAAAGAGCAGTTGGGTGAATTTCTCAAAGGTCTTAAAACGCGCGACCAAGAAATCTTTAAAAAACGACTACTTAATGAAATTCCCGAAAGCCTTCAAAGCATTGCCGACCAATACGGTGTCTCCCGCGAAAGAATTCGCCAGATTGAGGAACGACTGATCGAGCAATTAAAGATTTACATGTCTGAATTTCTTAGATAAAACCTCTTATAAGTTCATAATTTAACGAGGAAATAGTGGCAATAACGCTCAACTATTTTACCTTGTACTTGGTTCCAACGTCAGGTTGTTGCTAGGGCAAAGGAGAAAAAATGATTACAAAAGAAAAAACAGCTGAACTCACAAAGAAATTTGGTGGATCAGAAAAAAACACAGGTCTTGCTGAAGTGCAAATCGCAATTCTTACTGAAAGAATTAAGAACCTTACTCCGCACTTTGAAAAAAACAAGCACGACTACTCAGGAATGAGAGGTCTTATGAAGTTGATCGGTCAGCGCCGTTCACTTCTTAAAAATCTAAGCAAAAATGATGAAACTCGTTATACGAAACTCATCACTGAGCTTGGACTACGTAAGTAATTAATGTGAAGAGGGGCCATCGTCGGCCCCTCTTCTTTTTTGAAGGAATAAGATCAGAGGGCCCGAGTATTTTAAGAGATAAAAAGCAAGTTCGAATTTCTATTCAATTTACTCTTTATCTCTCAAACTCCCGACTCTTATCCAAAACCTTCCAAACATTAAAATATAAATTTATAGGGTGTAACCTTTGTTGCGCCGATTTTTAGGAGATTCTATGTTGAATAACAAAAAAGAATTCAAGATGAACTATGGTGGTAAAGAAATTACCCTGGAGACTGGACGCTTTGCTAAGCAAGCTACTTCTTCAATCCTCGCTTCCTGCGAAGGGACTCAAGTCCTTGTTACATTAATGTGTGCAAAAGAAGTAAATGACGGACAGGATTTCTTTCCGCTCATGGTTGATTATAAAGAGAAATTCTACGCTGCCGGGAAATTCCTGGGCGGATTCATGAAGCGCGAAAGTCGCCCTTCAAACGCAGAAATTCTTATCATGAGACTTATTGATCGTCCTCTTCGTCCATTATTCCCTGAAGGGTTTATGTATGAAACGATCGTAACGGCACAAGTATTGTCTTTCGGTAAAGGCGATCCTGAAGTTCTTGCAGGTCTAGGGACTTCTGCCGCTATTTCAATTTCTGACGTCCCTTTCAATGGCCCACTAGGTTTTGCGAAAGTAGGTAAAATTGACGGCAAACTCATTCTTAATCCAACTCGTGAAGAGTTTGATAACGGTGCTCTTGGACTTCTCGTTGCGGGTTCAAACGAAGCGGTTCTTATGGTTGAAGGTGAAGCAAATGAAGTTTCTGAAGCAGAAATGCTTGAGGCCATTACATTTGGTCACACTAACATTAAAGAATTTTGTAAGCTGGTTGACCAAATGGTTAAAGAGGTTGGAGCTAAGAAGCGTGAGTTCACGCCTGCAACTCCAAACGCAACTCTAATGACTGAGTCTTTCAAAGACTTTACTGCTGAAGCTCGTAAAGTTCTTGCTATCAATGTTAAGCAAGAGCGTTCAAATGCTACATCTGAAATGAAAAAGCATATCAAGGAAGCTCTTAAGGCCAATCCTTCGAAGTTCGGTCTAACTGAAACTTCTGACTTTGGGAAAGAAGCGGCAAAAGTTACTGATGAAATTCTTTATAAGCTTATGCGAGCAGATATTCTTAATGAAGAGAAGCGTATCGCTGGTCGCCCAATTACAAAAGTTCGTGAAATTGAAACTGAAATTTCTGTCCTTCAAGGTGTTCACGGTTCAGCTCTTTTCACCCGTGGTGAAACTCAAGTTCTTGCGGCCGTTACTATCGGTGGTAAAGAAGGTGAGCAGATGTATGATTCTATCCACGGTGTT
This sequence comes from Pseudomonadota bacterium, assembly GCA_023432655.1. Classification (GTDB taxonomy): domain Bacteria; phylum Bdellovibrionota; class Bacteriovoracia; order Bacteriovoracales; family Bacteriovoracaceae; genus Peredibacter. The sequence continues at coordinate 3,095 of JAEYUK010000003.1, forward strand.
GGCTATGATAAATTCTACCTTCACTATGCAATGCAACCGTTCTCGGTTGGTGAAGCTCGTGGATACAGAGGGGTTGGTCGCCGTGAAGTTGGTCACGGAAACCTCGCTGAACGTGCTTTGAAAAAAGCTATGCCATCTCAGGAAGATTTCCCATACACCGTACGTATTGCTTGTGAAGTTTTAGAATCAAATGGTTCTTCATCCATGGGTTCTGTGTGTTCTGGTTCTATGGCTCTTCAAGATGCTGGTGTTCCTCTTAAAGGACCTGTTGCAGGTATCGCCATGGGCCTTATTAAAGAAGGCGATAAGTACAAAATCCTTACAGACATTTTAGGGGATGAAGATCACCTGGGTGATATGGACTTTAAACTTGCTGGTACTGCTAATGGTATCACTGCCATTC
>JAEYUK010000102.1 GCA_023432655.1 Pseudomonadota bacterium
ACTCTCATGTGCTTTGTCCATCTGGACCTTATGAGGATCAATACGCCTGTGACTCACATCCCTGGGGGGCCTACGCAGTTAGTGCAATTTATTCTCTCGCTCTAGCGGAGACATGTGCAAATTGCTCGGAAGATGAAAGGGCCATTGCCTTTGCTATGCATTTTGATTCGACATCAAGATACCTTTCCTTTAACTATGAAGACATGTTAGATGGACGGTTTGGCCCCCCAGATATGAGTAGCTCCAATCGAGTGAGGCAGGACTTATGAGGAATAATAGAATCTCCAAATTCCTTTTATTAATGTTCGTCATTGGTCTAACTGTCTTTAGTAATAAAGGACCGTCTCCTTCAGAAACTGAGGTTCGCTCCATAAAAAACAACACTCCCCTTCCAAGACAAAAGCAAAGTGAACGGCCTAAAGATATTCCAAGCAAGAACTTTACTCAAAAAGATCAACCGAGGATTACCAGAGTGGAGCTTCAATCTTTGCGAGACTCACTACCCACTATGGACATAGCGAAAGAAGAAGTAGCGAAGGCCCCACACCAGGCACCTGCGTCTTTAATAATTTTTGCCAAAAGACTTGGTCCCTTAATGGAAAAAGGGCTAAAGAATTCTACTGATGCTGAGCTTCTCTCACATGAACTAGAAGAATGTGCCATGGATAGTTCCCTTATCCAATCGGCCCGTGCGACATGTGTTGTGAGTCTTGAAAGGCTCGCAAAAAAATATCCAGAGCTAAATGTCGACGCAGAAAGGATTAAAAATTCTGTCGCACCGGATGTAAAAAAGCTTTTGAACTACCGAGATAACCAACTTAGATGAATACATCATTAAATTTAGCTGAAGAACCAAAACGCATTAGTGGCTTTTCCTTTTCCATGTTATACCATGGCCCTGAAACTCTAACGGGCAGGTAAACATGAAACTTCTTTACTCTTTTTTTCTCGTTTTCTTCGTTAATACTGCATCTGCAGCAATTGATCCGCGCCATGTCTATGATTTGGTGATTGAAGGAAAAGCTGCGATGGTCGATGTCAGAGAAAAAGAAGAAGTTAATGCGGGGATGATAGACCTTGCAGTTTGGTTTCCAAAGTCCAGAATTACAACAGATCCTATGTGGCTTGGCGAATTCTTAAATCTAACGGCAGGAAAAGATATCTTTCTCTATTGTCGCAGTGGTCGTCGTTCGGAAGAAGTTCGGAAAATCCTGGAAATGAATGGTGTTAAATCAGAAAACATCGGTGGGTATAACGACTTAAAGAACATTCTTCCCACGATCATTCCTCAGTTTTAAATATTCAGGTCACTCTTAATAATAATGGCTCTTCCGTGAGCAAAGATGATCCAGCTTTTGGGATTTGTTACACAAGAAATTTTCCCGGCGAGTTTCATTCCGGCGAGGTCGATCAAAATTTCTTTTTCCATAGACTCTCCAGAAAAAAAAAGACCATCCGAAGATGGTCTCTTTTATCCGATTTGGTTATCAGTATTAGTTTTCACCTCTACTGTTTCATCCGGACATCATCAGTATAAAGCTATCACTCGAAGGAAGTGAAGAATTTAAACCTTGTTTCTCTCTGAAGGAATAACCGGATAAATTACTTAATTTTATAATGGATCGTGCCGGTTTTGATGGGCGAATGACAATTGTCCACTGTGTGTTCATAAGTGGCGGAAAGTTCCAGCCATTCAACTAAACCGTCATTATCTGTTCGGCCTTTCAAATTGATTAACACCGTCAAACCTTCTTTACACCCTCCTTCCCAACTATAGATGAAAGGATAAGTTGCGCGGAAAGAAAAACCATTTTCATTTCTTCGTGCCAGATAGTTCGTGTCCAAACTTTCAGGTAAAACCTGTGATCGATCGCTCATCGAAAGGACTTCAGTCTCTAAATTAAGTTGAATGCTTTCCAAACAAATTTCTTGAGGAACATCTGGTCCATTTCCTTCGGCAACATAACAAAGTTGACCGGCCCAAGTTAGTGAAGACAAACTAAATAGAGCAACAGCGATAAGTGTTTTCATAAAACTCCTTTTGAAAAGTGTTTTGCACTTGTAGCAAACTTTTAAAATTTAGGAGTGAGGATGGTGTTAAGAAATGATGGAGAATCTACTTCCGCTGGCGAAAGTTCAATTCGTTGCAGATCTTATTTAGAAAACCTGTCCCAATTCTCTTTAGTTAGTTCCCAAAGCTCAATCTGGGTGAATTGCGGACTGACGAGCTTACCTGGTCTTGTTTCAATATAAGTCGCACCAGATTTTTCTTTCACTCTTCTGGAAGCTATGTTCCCAACAGCATTTGTAAAATAAAGCTTTTCAAAACCAAGCTGCTCAAAAGCATAGTCCGTGATGGGCTTAACAGCTTCAGTCATGATTCCTTGACCCCAATAATTTTTTCCCAGCCAGAAACCACGATTTTCCGGATTAGGTTCACGCCACAGATCAACACAACCAATAAGTTCTTCCGGATTCGTTTTAAGAAAAATACCAAAGCACCATCGATCTTTCCCCTGCCTTGGCAAAACAAGATGATTTAAAAAGAATTCAACGCCATCTTCTGGGTACGGCCATGGTACAGCTGAGGATAAGAACTGAATGACTTCATAGTCTACAAAATGCTTTTTATATGATGGAGCGTCTTTAAGAGTAACAGCTTTTAGAATCAATCTATCAGTATTAAAAACAGGAAGAGTCTGAGTCATAAGTCTCCGGTTCGATTCGTTTGTCAATTTGGATGAATTTTCGAAATGGAATAATATCTTGATTTAAATAAAAAAAGCCAGTGTGGTTAAACACTGGCTTTTTTTTGGTGCCCGCTCGCGGAATCGAACCACGGACACAAGGATTTTCAGTCCTTTGCTCTACCGACTGAGCTAAGCGGGCATATCTAATTCGGAAACTTATACTTCTAAAAAAGAGATCTCTAAGTTAATGTTTTGGAGAAATTTCGTCAATCAATATTCTGCATAAATTTAAAATAACTATCCGAGTCAAGGTGTAAATAAAATGTCCGCTAAAGTAATCACTCTAGAACTATCCTTACCCTGGTTTCAGGTCAATGCCCTGGCCTTTATTCCCTCTCTCCAAGGTCCTAAAGAGGTTAGAAAAGAATGGGCCTTTTTCACTCACGGCTACACTTCTCATAAGGGGGACTGCCTGAATTGGGCCACACGTATGGTCGAAGCGGGCGTTCCCTGCATGATTTTTGATCACCCAGGACACTACCTAGGGAGCTTTCACGAAGTTTCTTCCTGGGAGGATTTTAAGGCCCATGTGCATGAGCTTTTCGGCGAAGCCTTTACTCGAATGCAAAATCTCATGGAGGTTCAGCTGGGTGTAGGTAATTACCCTGCCCCTCAAAGTATTATTTTGGGAGGCCATTCTCTAGGCGCCTTTACCTCTATTAAAGCGTTAGAGCTTCCTATTTTCCAGGACTACCAGCGAGTAGCGGTAGGAATCGGGATTGGCATTGGTCAAAGTCAGGC
>JAEYUK010000116.1 GCA_023432655.1 Pseudomonadota bacterium
GCTTCGAATGAAGCAAACGGTAGTATCAATGAAAGGATTAAAACGCTGAGCTTTTTCATTTCTTAGTCACTTGTCCAGATTTAAATTGATCCAGATATTCAATAATCTCTTCCAGATCTTTTGGATCTACTTCGAGATTTGGCATTTCAAGACCATATTTCTTAACCAGTGGTGCAATAGTCGGATCATCGTAATAGTTTTCAGGATTCTTCACGAATTTCCGGATCCAATCTTTTGATCTTTTTACTGTGATGTTAGTCAGATCGGGTGCAGTGTCTTCATTGCCATGAACGTGACAGCCAATACATCCATACTCTTCAAACTTGATGGCCCCTGGGTGTTGTGAATCAGTTGTGGCCAGGCGCTCAATTGTCTCAGGACTTTTGAAGAGCTCATTCAAGTATTTGGCTCTGATGTGTAAGGCCTCAACTCTTCTTTTTTCGAATTGTGCGTCCGGTGCAACGGCCAGACTGCCTAGGAAAGTATTTTCAAAAGGTGAAGAAATATCTTCCACTGAATAGGTGTAGTCACCTTTTTGAGAGGCCACAAAACGGAGTGTGGAAGTCTTTCCAGGAGTAAACATTCCCAGAACACTCATTCCATGAATAGCGAACTTTAGCACTTTACCAGTTTCTTGTTCCACATTTGTCAGATGAAGGAAGACCTCTTCTCCTTGCTTGACTTGAAAGTTATGAGGGGCCATGCCGTTTCTGTCGAGAGTTCCGAAAACTTCGACTTTATTTCCTTTGCGGGTAACTCTCTCTTTTCCTTTCTGAGTGGCAACAGGGGAAAGTTTCATTTGCACAGGGTCTGTTCCAACCGGGTAAGTGCTGATTGGACTGAGCTTTTTAGTATCAATACAAACTGTGTAGTGCGGCTCTCCGAGTGGAAGAGGTAAGTCGTAAAGGACTCTCATCTTTGGTTTTGTGGTATCAATCAATTGGTGGTTTTGTGGTAATAAAGGTCCGACTGAGTCAAATCTATCGATGGCAAGTTTATTCAGGGCCACCACATACTTTCCAGCGGGCTCCATGGAGTCACCCATCATTGAAACCAGGTGTCCGATGTTATAGTTAATTGATACCTTATCGATAACTTTCTTATTTAGATAATCCCACTTCACCACCTGTGAATCCAGATAGAGAGAAGTATAAACTATCCCCGGCTCTTTATCGTACTGTGTATGAAGAGGTCCAAGACCTAAATCAACTTGTGCATGAATGGATTTCTGAAGATCCAATACCGGGATGCCGTATTCATCAGTTCCAGCAAAATCTTTCTCCGCAATGAGTTTTTTAATCTTCTGGAAATCATAAACAGTGGCATGAGTATCAAGTTTTCCTGAAACGATGATATAACGTCCGTCGGGAGAAATATCAGCTCCATGAGGAGATTTCGGCTCAGGGATCAAAAATAAGACACCTTCTTTGGCAGCGACTTCCATAGGGATAGTTTTATGACCATTGACGATCTTTGTTTTACCTTGCTTTACTAATTCCTCGGCCCGCTTCCAGTTCACTACGTGCATGTAGTCGGTATCTCGGGAAGAACATCCTGCTTCGAAGGGAGGATTTTTTCCATCAGCACCAGAGCCGATGTAACGTTCCGAACAAAATGAGTTGGTGAAAGTAAATCCGTAGCTTTCTCCTTTACCGGCGTCACTTAAATCTTGCGAGTAAGGTGGGGCAATCACAGTGAAAGAGTTCTCAGTATCAATCCTTCCGATATTATTATCAAATTTATGGAAGGTAATGCCTCCGCGATAGTGCTTGTTAAAGTTCTCTTGATTTAGTGGGACATAACCGCCATCAGAGGGGGCCGCGTATTGGGAGCCTTCAACGATATACTCAGTATTTGGAGTGGCGAATGCTCCTCCGTGTGCCGACATATAAATCGGGTTGTGAACAACTTGTTTTGTCTCAAAGTCTCTAAGGTCAATGACAAAAATTCTGGGATTGGCCTTATCATTGATAAAGGCGTAGCGCCCGTCATATTTACCATTCGTTTCTGAAAAGGCCGGGTGATGGGTATCGGCCCAGGTTAGTTCCGGAGCATTTTTTCTGCGGGCCTTATTCACCATCTGCTTGGTCTGGGTGTCATGAAGAAACCCAGAGGCAGGGTCATGGGCAGCAGTCGGAACATACTTATAAATTCTCATGGATGGAACACCATAAAGAATCGCCGATGCTGCTTGTCCGCCGGAGTTAATACACAGAAACTCATCCTTTTTTCCGGCCGGGGTATAGGTTTGGGCCGCCGACAAAAGATCTTCCGGTTTTAAGTTTCTATTTTTAGCAATGCTCAGAAGTTGCTCTGAAAGGTTTCCCTCCGCCAGAGCAGGTCCGGATATTGCCATAACGAGGCACAGGGTTAGTTTATTCATTCTCATATTATTGTCCTTTAATATAATTGAAGAAGCTGTTCATTTTCGGATCGTGATGGAGTTTAAGCATGTTGTCTGTCTCAACAACCTTCTTATCATTCATAGGCTTAACTATAAGGTAGCCTTGCATTTCTAAGTGAAGGGCCGAACAGAATTCAGTACAGTAGTAAGGGAAAACACCTGGTCGATCTGCAACGAAAGTTAATGTTGCTGTCTTCCCTGGTTCCCAACTTCCATGGACGTTATAAGTATCGATGGTAAAACCATGAGTCTGGTCTCTGGATTGTTCATTACTGGTGATGTGAATACTGACGATATCACCTTGCTCTACTTCAATGAAATCAGGAGTAATGTGACTTCTGATGACAGTTGCGTAGACATGAACCCTTTTACCGTCACGAACAATTTGCTCTTTCCCAGAGGGAGTTTTGTAAGTTGAAATAAGTCCCGATCTTGGGTCAGTCCCAATTTTATAGCGGAAGATGGGTTTATTAAGACTTGTTGACATCGCCACACCACCGAGTCTGGTTGCCTGGGGAATAGACGCGTCGTAAAGACTTTGCATTTTATCACTACTAATATCGATAAGGTGGGCCGAAAGACCTAACTGAGGGCCCACATGAGTGAATCTTCCATAAGGTGAATGATTGACGACAGAGGCGTATTTACCTTCTGGAGTCATTGTATCCGATCCAGGGATAGTAATCCGGCCAACCGGGAAATCAAGCTTATGTGAAGCCGTAACACTCTTTTTACTTAGAGAAATCTTAACTAGCTGATCTGGTTTATGAACTGTGACGAAAAGATCGTCCTTAGTGAAGGCAGCATCAATTGAAGGTCCGCCGACATTGATTTCACTCCAACCGGATTTCCCCGCAAGTAGATCCTTCATTGAAATCATTTGTACGGAGTTGTTTTGTATATTTGTTATGACTGCCAGTTCTCCATTTCCTGAGATCACGACTTTATTTGATCCTGCTGGTAGAGAAATCCTTTTCAGTATATTTTCTTTTAAAGCGACTTCTGTAGGAAAAACGAAATGATTATTAACCATCACGGACTTAGTTGAAGTTAAAGCTTCTGCTGCCTTCCAATTAAAGATATTAAGTAACGGGGTGTTTCCTTTGGATAGAGAAAGGGCCACTCCCTCACTCACACCTTTACCCATTGCCGGAGATGATTGCTTTGCTGGAGGCAGGAGCACTGTGAATGATGCTGGTGGATTAATAAAAAAATGCTTGTGACCATCGTTTTCTTTTTCCACAAATTTCCAGAAAGTAGCGCCGGACTGTTGGCCATGCTTTTCCGTATTCTCAGGGTTAAAAGTTGTTTGGGCGAGGTAGTCGGTGTCAGTGCTTACCGCGATATCAGAATTCGAATTTTTAAAGATAGGGTTGGTAACAACTTGTTTGGCTTCGTATTCTGCCAGATCGACTAGGCCAATTCTTCCGTTTGAGGCATCAGAGATAAACACCGCTCTCGCGTCATGTTTTCCTTTGGTTAAAGAAAGAGCAGGTGTTCCCATGTCACCAAAGGTGTACTCAATCTCATCCCGGCTACTGCCTTTTAGGATTGCTTTACTTTCATCATCGAATGCGTAACCTTGCCAAGGTTCGGCCGAAAAGACGGAAACGTATTTCAGAATTTTCATTGCGGGCATACTTACCACCGCCAGACGTCCCGATACGCCGGTCCCAAAAAAGGCCAGGTATTCATCGGAGGCTCCGCTAGGGTTGTAGGTTTTCGCCGAAGCAATGAGGTCCTGAGGGGTGAGCCCCCGGGCCTTAGCGACTTCAGCAAGTTCTCCTTTCACGAAACTATCAGAAACTTTCGCTTCATCTTTGTCACCGCTACAGGAGGAGAGGGCCAGTGTGAGTAAGAGTAAAAGAGGGGTCATCTTCATGTTGTTTTCCTTGTGTAGGATAAAATTTCTTTCCTCTATTTCCACCCATTTAGACCTTTAATTCCTTGATACTGGTCAAGAGAATGAATTATATGGAGGTTTTTTGTAAGGCATTTTTTATATTTTTTAAAACTTGATCTGAGTCATGAATTTACATGAAAGAAACCGCTACATTGGAATGTATGAATAAAATCCAGAAGGGGATTTATGGATACTAAAGAGAAAAACAAACCAGAGTCGAAAGAAACGGAAAAAGAAGATAAAAATGAGGATAAAAAACAAACTGAAAAGAAAGAAGAAAGTGGTGAGCACGGATCCTGCTGCGGATCTTGTGGTGGTTAAGATTTACTTTTGAGGGAATACCAGGACTCATCCAGACGGTAGGCCTCGATTCCTTTTTTTCTAAGCTCATTTACTACAGATGCCGAGAGGGCGCAAAAGCGCCCTCGGCAGAAAACAAGTACAGGTTTATTTTTAGGAATTTGTGAGAGATTTTTACTAATCTCTGTACTCGGAATATGAAGGACATTGAGTTTTCCCAATGGTTCAGTTACTTCGTCCTCTGGGCGTGCATCAAGAAGAACAACCTCCTGATTCTTAGCAAGCTTTATAGTTGTTTTGATATTTTCTGCCCAGGCCATCTCTTCATAGACTTCATCCACTTCTAGTTTAAGACTGGGATCTAATGCTTGGGTAAAATCCTGACAGGCTTCCCAAAAAGAATAGGCCGCAGGGTGGAGCGAATAAAGCCTGTTCTTCCCTTGAGTAGTCACTGTCACAATTTTGTATCCCAGCATCTTTCGCAGATGCATGGAAGTATTCGCCACACTTTGATTAATTTTTTGCGCCAACGTTTCGACAGTTAAAGGGCCTTGCGATAAGAAATGAATGAGTTTAATTCTTACTGGAGAGGATATTCCGCTTAAATAATTGGCAACAGTCGAGAAAACTTCGTCTTGTTGAATTTTTAATTTTTCTAAATCTTTTCCCATAAAAACTCCTCATTTTACCCATTATTGTACAGGAGATATTCAATAAATCAATTGAATGAAGCTTTTAGGAACGAAAAATAAACAACTTAAAGCATTAAGCTTAATTAAAGCTTAAGATGATTTATGTCATATTATCCTGATTAAAATCAGATAGATAAAATTCCGGTCTTAGTTTCTAATTTATTTATTAGTAACTAATTAACGACGAGATTCATGCATGGTTGAAAAAGAGGCAGAGTTTTTTCTAGAAGAACTTTTCTTTTCTAGGACAGATTTTAAAGGAATTATTAAATCTGGGAATTCTGTTTTCCATCGTGTCTCAGGATTTGAATGGAACGAGTTATTAAATCGTCCGCACAATGTTATTCGTCATCCCAATATGCCTCGAGGAGCTTTCCATTACGTATGGCAAGAATTGAAACTCTTCAATCCCATCGGTGCCTACGTTCAAAATAGATCCAAAGATTATGGACGCTATTGGGTGCTCGCTTTGGCCGTACCTGTTCCGGACGGATACCTTTCGATCAGACTTAAACCATCTTCAGGTCTTCTAGAAACCATTTCAAAGTTGTATGAAGAAGTTCGTTATCTGGAAAGTAGACTTTCTCCCGCAGAGTCTCAGGAAGTTCTTTTACAAAAGGTCATTGATTTAGGTTATTCCTCTTATCAGGAGTTCATGACTGAAGCTTTAATTATTGAACTCGATTCACGCCAACAGAAATTAACCGGTAGAAGTGTTCCTGAGTTACTTCTTCTGAAAGACTTAAATGAAGTTAATAAATCCATGTGTAAGATTCCAGCGCGGATCCTTGAGACCTATAAATCCATCGTGTGGACTCCTCTTAATCTGGAAATTACCGCTTTAAAACTAGGTGATGTTGGACGGGCCGTAGGAGTGGTGGCCTCAACCTATCAGAAGATGATTAAGGATCTAGAAAAAGAAATAAAGTTATTCGAAGAAGTTTCTCTTGCTGTTGATAAGGAAATCCGTGAAGCGACCTTCCTCCAGGCCGCCTGCTATCTTATTTCTGAGATCGTAGATTTTTTTATGAATGATAAGGCCAATGAGTACATTGATACAAATCACGAACTTAAATATCTTTCTGACCTTAAAGAAGTTTACGAATCTAAAGTTTCCGAAACGTTAGATAAAGTTAATAGAACGCTGAATGACTTCTCCACAATTTGTAAAACCCTTAGAAGCCTTATTCTAAGTATCGAAGTTATAAGAGTCACAGGGAAGGTTGAGATTAGTCGTTTGGATACAGCTCATGAGTTCACTGCTATTCTGAATGAGTTAAATAAATTTCAGAAAGAATTAGCAGATAATATGATGGTCCTTCAGAATTCGCTTCGCATGTCTTCAGATATTGTTTTGAAGATGCTAGCTTAAATTAGCGAGGCTTTCTAATTCTTCCATATCCAATATCGTGATATTTCGTTTGTTAATTTCAATGATGTTACTTTCAAGAAAATCGTGGAAGGCCCTGGATAGAGTTTCTGGAGCAAGTCCCAACCGATCTGCAATTTCTTTTTTCTTTTCCGGTAACATGAAGTTTTCTGATTTGTTCTTCACTGACAGATCTAAAAGATAACGGGCAGCTTTGTCTTTGGCAGAAAGAAAGACTTCACTTTCTACAGAGCTTGATAAGCGTCTGATCCAAGTAGCGAGGGATTCCATCAATTGGATAGAAAGATCAGGATTATTCTTTAAAATTTTTAAAAAGTTTTCACGTGGGATCTGAAGGACTTTTGTTTGGGTGACTGCCACCGCCATTTCAAGAAATGTACCTTTACCAAACAATCCGTCCTCTCCAAAAGTCATGCCTTTTTCGGCCATGAGTAGTACTTTTTCTTTGCCGTTAGGGGACGATTTATAGACGCGCACTCTTCCGGATAGGGTCAGGTAAAAGCCGCTGCATTTTTCCCCTTCCGTCATAAGAAATTCACCTTTTTCAAAGGTTTTCTCTGTCGCGATATGGGAAATGGCCAAAAGAGAATCCTCTCCAAGTTCGGAGCAAATTGGACAGTAATGTAAGTTTCTCGAATGAGCTGCAGCCTCGAGTAGTGTTTTTCCAAAAGACATGCTTTTTTATACCACGCTTAAAGTCTTATTTTCATGACTTCGGACAAGAATTTTCTGATTTATTAGTTATATCCTACATTTGCAGGAATTATAGTGAGGAATATTATGAATAATCTTTGGGCCATTGGTTTTAGACCTTTTTTCTTATTGGGATCGTCGACTTCCATGCTCCTAATTTTGTTTTGGGCTTGGGCCTTTTATAGCGGAGTGACCTTGGTCGGATATTTCGACCCTATTGTTTGGCACGCCCATGAGATGATTTATGGTTTCAGTCTGGCGATTGTAGCTGGCTTTTTATTAACAGCTTCCGCCAACTGGACTCAGTCGAAACCTTTATCTGGTACCAAACTTAAACGGCTTTTTTGCCTGTGGTTCTTGGGCCGAGTTTTTATGGCCCTGTCCCTTTTTGAATGGCCTTACTTGAGAGTCCTCACTTCGGTGATTGACCTGCTTTTCATCCCCTTTCTCATTTACTCATTGGCCCCTCCACTGCTTCGAGCAAGAAGAATGGCCAATATCCAATTCCTGCTAATCTTGGGGGTTTTAGGATTGGGCAATATTCTGATCCATCTGGCGAGTTTAAGTGTCATCGATGCTTCTTATGGAAATAAAGGAATCTATTTGGGTCTTAATTTAATCCTTTTGATCCTGGTTATTATGGGGGGAAGAATCGTTCCAGCATTCACTAGCAATGCCCTGAGAGTAGAAGCCTGGAAGTGGCCCGTAATTGAGTACTTTTCGCTCGGATCCGTGTGGGCCTACATCTTTTTAAGTTTCTTTTCGGCCAATGAATTCGTGGTTGGATGGATTTCTTTGTTTGCCGGAATTTTTAATTTAATTAGGATGGGCGGGTGGAACTCGCTCAAGACGTTGAGATATCCCTTATTATGGATTCTTCATCTGGGGTACTTATGGATAGCCATTGGCTTCTTCTTAGTTTTTTTGAGTAATGTTTTAGAGGTCCTTCCACAATCTGTGGCGATTCATGCTTTTACCGCCGGGTCCATGGGAACTTTTATCATCGGTATGATGTCTAGAGTCTCATTAGGGCATTCTGGCAGGCCGATCCAATTAGCGAAAGGATTTACATTAAGTTATCTCTTTATCACTTTCTCTGGGATCATCAGAGTAATTTCTGGTTTTTATCTCGAGTACTATTCTTTGGGGATACTATTGGCAGGAGTTTTTTGGGGATTAAGTTTTCTTATTTTTCTTATTTATTATTTTAACATTTTAGTCTCACCCCGGGCCGATGGCAGACCGGGGTGAGGGCATAAACTAGTTATTAATAGGTACAGAAATTTGAACTTCCTTATAAAAAGGACAAAAATAGGATTCACAATATTGAAACATGATGAAACGTAAATTGAGTGATCCCTGCGGATAGACCCCGTTACTCTGGTACCAATGGACAAATTCTCCGGCCGCTGCACAAACTAAAGAGTTTGAATTGCTGGCACAGTCCTGGAGGTCTTTAGGGATTTCATATTTAGCGAGTGCCGAAAGAAAGACCGGTACTGTTGAACTTGGACCATTCGGTGCAAGCGGATAGCTGTAAGTGGCCATAAGAGAGATGTTATAGTTTCCGGTCGGGTCCTCTTTTAACTCTTCCTGGATATTCTTTGAAATGAGTTCAGAAAGAACAAACTGATCAGCAGCAAAAACTCCTGTAGATAGCACTAAAAGAAGAAGGCAGATCATTTTCATAATAGTTTCCTTTGGTTTTAAGACCCTTTAAATTCACCATTTTTAAGACACTGCTGCAAGAGCGGAGGCAAAATTTATTTGATGAAGGACTTCTTGAGCGCCTCAAATACAATTCTTCCTTCAGATGATTTGATGATTTCAGGGTAGCAAACCAGGGTTAAATGGTCCTTAAAACTTGGTGTATTGGGAACGCGCTTAAGGTTAAAGCGTTGGGCCTTCACGACTTGTGAGGGGAGAATGCCCATGCCGGCGCCGGAATGAGTGAGGTGGGCCGCGAGCTCCAGATTATCAACATTGATAGTTTGCTCCGGTACATCTTTCCACCGCGAAATAATTGAAAGAACCTGAAGCATTTGGGGATTATAGATTATCTTATTCTGGTACTTAGCGGGTGACTCCCAGACAAACACATCATCTTCCCCTATAGACTTAATAATAAGGCCTTGAAACTTTACCGGGTTCATGACGATACCAAAATCAACCTCACCTTTGGCCACCATGTTATTTATTTCATGCGAGGTAGCATTCACAATTTCAAAATCCAGATCTGGCCTTTCTTTATGCATGATTTTTAATAATTGTCCCAAAATAAACATCCCGACGGAAGGG